>JALYJH010000119.1 GCA_030775415.1 Acidobacteriota bacterium
CTTCACTTTCAGATCTTTCACCGGTTTGTACGCCATAGTCTATGACCTGGTTTCGAGATTCCCGCTGGTTGGCTCCGAGTAAAAATCGTCCCAAGTCTCTTTGGGCATTCATAGGATCGGCTGTAGCAGGCTCAAAAGTAAGGGTAAATAAGACCTTCCTGTGCCCAATGATACCGTGTGGTTCTTACGCTTGCTTCTGTATCCAATCAACCGCCGCTCGCAGGGACGTGACAGTTACAGACGGTTTGACGGAGGAGCGCTTTTCGAGATAGCCGAGATCGAGCCAAACCGTGGCACAGCCGGCCTGAGCGCCGGCTTCGATATCCCTCCAGCGATCGCCAATCATAAAGCTGCGGGACAAATCGACATCATACTTGCCGGCCCCGCGAATCAGCAGCCCAGGGCGGGGCTTACGGCAATCGCAGTCATCAGAGTCGTCGTGGGGGCAGAGGAAGAAATCATCTATTGGCAGGTCTTTTTGCAGAGCCTGGTGGAGGGCTTCAATAGCGGCGAGCGTTTGTTTACCGCGTGCAATATCGGGCTGGTTGGTGACTACCAGCAAGAGAAATCCGGCCTGTTTCAAAACTTGCAGGGCTGTGAGCGCATCCGGCGCGATCACAAGTTCGTCGACACTCGACGGCGGGTAGGGCTTACCTCCGCGAACGATCGCCTGGTTGATCACGCCATCGCGGTCGAGAAAAACTGCGCGGTGCCCGGGCACTGTTTTAGATTACCGATTCCCACTTGGTTGATTCCTGCTTGAGATCGGGGTGGGAAACCAGCAGATGCCAGATGACCGCCTGAAAGGCTTCGGAGTGCGGCGTTATATGCGCGGGATTGACCACGGGGACCAGAACATACGCGTCCGCTACGCGCGCGGTGTAGCCGCCGTCGCGTCCCACGATGCCGCCGATTTTGGAGCCTACCGCGCGTGCGTACTTCAACGCCTCCACCAGATTGGGACTCACTTGTTTTTCGAGATTGCCGCCGCCCACGGAGAAGATCAGGAGCATGTCGGCGGGGCACAGCCGGCTGATGCGCAACCAACTGTCGAACACAGTCGACCAGCCTTCATCGTTCGTGCGCGCGGTCAACTCCGACACATTGTCGGTGGGGGCATACGCCTCCATACCAGTGATTTTGCGGAAATCGTTGACCGCATGGGAGGCGTTGCCGGCGCTGCCGCCCACACCTAAAATGAAGAGCCTGCCGCCGGCAGCACGGGTCTGGGCTAGAAGGTTCACGAGCCGGTCCACCGCCGCGGCATCGATTTTCTTAACAACCTGAGATACTTCGTCAAGGAACTGCTCTGTAAAGGTCATCCGTCCCCATGCATGGATCTTTTAGTGTACTGAAACCCCGACGGAATAGTGGGTCATTTGTTCTCACCGGCAGGCCGGTTCCCGATGACGAAGCGCCGGAGCACCCCGGATCCTAACCACCACAGAGCGGCGACGATTACCAGCAGCATGAGCCAGCGTAGCGCTGCGGCCAGGAAGGCGGCATTGATTTGGGGCCATTCGAAACGGAACTGGCGCAGACGGTCGAAGCGTTCGGTCATCCAGTGCCATCCCGTATGTGCCACTAGCGCCGATAGGATGATGGTGCCCATCCGTTCTGCCACTACATAGCGGAATAGCAATTCGAGCGCCGGCACCAGCACTGCCAGCACCAGCAGCTGCCCCAGTTCCACTCCGATGTTGAACGATAGCAGGGAGGTCAGCAGGTGGGCCCCGGCGAACTGTAGTGTCTGTTTCAGTGCAAAAGAGAATCCGAATCCATGCACCAGTCCGAAGCCGAACGCCAGCATCCATCTATGCCGGACCGAGCTCGCCGTCACGATATTCTCCAGAGCCATGTAGACGATGGAGGCGGCGATTAGCGTCTCAATCAGCGGTGGGAACCAGAGCGCGTCGGGGCCCAGGTTGTAGGCCGACGCGATCAGTGTGATCGAGTGGGCTACGGTAAACGCGGTTACCACTGGGATCAGTGCTCGGAAGCGCCGGAATGGAATCACCAGGCACAGCAGGAACAGAAGGTGGTCGGTACCATCCAGAATGTGCAGGAAGCCCTCTCGTATGAAGCGCAGAGAGGCCTGATACCAGCGTGGGTCCAGCTTGACGATTCCGGGATCGCTTTCGAATTCGAATGCGCGAACGACGTAGTTTCCACCGGATTCCGGGACCAGGAAGCGCAGCGCGGTCATGGTGCGGACACCCAGGCGGTCAAGGGCTGGGTGAATGGCAAATTCTGAGCGTTCGGATTGAATCGGGTATTCGAACAGAACATCTAGCATGGTCTGGTTCCACACCACGTTCGTATCCGGTGGGAGCCCAGCGGCCCTCGCGTGCGCTAAGGCGTCCTCGTACGTTGCGAAGGAGCGGTCAGACTCGAGCGACACCGTGGTCGCCACCACTTGCGGTTTCGGCAGGCGCGAGTCGCCTTCGTAGATCGCGATAGCATCGGAGATCCACAGAGTCGCTGCGTCGGCCAGAAATGGGCCGACACGCGCGAGATCCAAATAGCCCGGTCCTTTCTGGGGAAATTCAACATCGCGCATCGCCTTCATGGGAACGCGCACCAGCAAGCGCAGACGCTGTCCTTCGGGCTTGAGGAAAGCCTGTACCGTTACATCGTTCGGAATGTCGTGAGCCTGGGCCGCAAAAGAAGCGGCCAGGACGATGGTCAACAGACGCATGCAAATCAACCGTGTCTGGTATAGTATCTCAACATGAAACGGAATCTCTTTGTAGGTACAGCGTTTCTAGCCGCCGTTATTGCGCTCGGAATCGGCTCCAGCATTCTGGGCCGGAAGGTCGAAGCCTCCGCTGTCCAGGCGCCGCGGTTCGAAGTGGATCCTATGTCGCCCAGCTCTCTGCCCAACCATTGGGTTATGGGGAATACGATTGGCGTGTCGGTTGACGCCAACGATCATGTGTGGATCATTCATCGGGCAGGATCGCTCGAGGCCAAAGAGATTTACGCCGTGACTAATCCTCCGGGTGCCACTTGCTGCCTGCCGGCTCCGCCGGTGCTTGAATTCGATCAGGAAGGCAATCTTATCGGCCACTGGGGTGGACCTGGTCAGGGTTACGATTGGCCGGAGTCGAATCACGGCATCACCGTCGATTATAAAGGTAACGTGTGGATTGGGGGCAACGGGCGCGGTCCGCAGCCTAAGGGCGAGGCGCCGGTTGAGGGCCAGGCTCCTCGAGCCGCCTTGTTCAAGGACAACGAAATCCTGAAGTTCACGCAGGACGGGAAGTTCCTGATGCAGATCGGTAAGCCCGGCCAGAGCAAGGGCAGCAACGATATTGAGAACCTCAAGGGTCCAGCCAAGATGTTCGTCGATTGGAAAACGAATGAGCTGTATGTGGCCGACGGCTACGGTAATCATCGCGTGATTGTGTTTGATGCCGACTCCGGCAAGTACAAGCGGCACTGGGGCGCTTACGGCAAGAAACCGGACGACACCAATCTGGGCAATTACGATCCGGACGCCCCGGTGGCACAGCAATTTCGCAATCCTGTGCATTGCGCCTAGCTCTCCAACGACAATCTGCTGTATGTCTGCGACCGCGTCAATGACCGCATTCAAGTCTTCAAACCAGACGGAACTTTCATGTGAAATTCAATTTGCCCTCGTTATGCCATGCGCCGCGTCCGGCTCGGTGAAGACTCAACGCGTGAAGTTCTCGACTACAGTTCCGCGGCAGTCTCCAAAGCCAATACGTACGCAGCCCTCACGCTCGCAGTAGGCACGCAGAATCACTTCGTCCCCGTCTTCGAGATAACGACGCTCTTCGCCGCCGGGCAAGCTGAAGGGCTCAGCGCCGCGACGCGTTAGCTCTAGCAAACAGCCGAGCGAATCGCGTGTAGGTCCGGAGACGGTACCGCTGCCGAACAAATCGCCAGAGCGCAGGTTGCAGCCGTTGCTGGTGTGATGGGCGAGCATCTGTGCGATGGTCCAGTAGGTGTCTCGAAAGTTGCCGCGACTGATCCGGATGGGAGCGGTATGGGTTTGGCGCATGCGCTCCGATGTCAGCCATGCTTCCACGATAATGTCGATGCCACCGCGCGCCTTATCTTCGGGAGAATACAAATAAGGTAGCGGCTCGGGTTCTCCCGCAGGGTGAGTGAATGCGGGGGCGCGGAATGGTTCGAGGGCTTCGAGCGGAACGAGCCAGGGAGAAATGGTAGTAGCGAAACTCTTGGCCAGAAAGGGGCCGAGCGGCTGCGACTCCCAGGCTTGTATGTCGCGGGCTGACCAGTCGTTGAGCAGGCAGAGTCCGAAGATGTGCGCGCGCGCTTGGTCGATCGGTACGGGTTGGCCGAGACGGTTGCCAGGGCCGATGAACACGCCCACTTCGAGTTCATAATCGAGGGCGCGCGTGGGGCCAAAACACGCTTTCCCTGTTTGACCGGAAGGGCGGTAAATGGGAGTCCCACTGACTACGATCGAGGACGCGCGGCCGTGGTACCCAATGGGCAAGTGTTTGTAATTCGCGGCCAGTGGATTGCCGGGGCGGAAGAGATTACCTACGTTCGAGGCGTGATAGATCGACGTGAAAAAGTCGGTGTAGTCGCCGATGGCGGCCGGCAGGTGCATTGGCGCACCGCTGCGCGGGATTAATAGCGGCTCCACTTGCGCACGCTGCTGCGATTCGGCGGCGAGTAACTCAGTGAGACGGCTACGCAGCGGGGACCAGTGATCCGGACCCAGCGCCAATAGCGCATTTAGTGACTTCCCGGTGCAAGCTTGTACGGTTTCGGGAGAAAGGCCTTGTAATAATCCGGCGCTCGCGCAGGCGCGAAGGTCGAGGATACAATCGCCAATCGCCACGCCATTCCGCGGATCCGTCCCAAACACCCCGTAGGGCAGATTTTGCAGGGGGAAATCGGTCCATGGATGGTTCGCGGACTCCACCCAACTAGTGCGTTTGGTCACCGAAGGTCATGGTATCCCAGAGCAGAAGGCCATGCATGTGCCACCCGCGTGACCGCTGCGAGTTACCGGTAGCTCGCAGCCTGTAACTCGTACATGCTGGCGTACCGGCCTCCATTCGCGATCAGCTCGTGGTGCGTGCCCTCTTCGTGAATCTCGCCGTCCTTTAGCACCACGATACGGTCTGCCATGCGGACGGTAGAGAGCCGGTGTGAGATCAAAATGGCTATCTTGCCCTTGGTGAGCTCGGCGAAACGGCTGAACACTTCGTATTCAGCCAGAGCATCCAGCGCTGCCGTCGGCTCGTCAAGAATTAAAATTCCCGCATCGCGCAGATAGGCCCGCGCCAGCGCGAACTTCTGCCACTCACCGCCCGACAGATCGGTTCCGTCTTCGAAGCGCTTTCCCAACATTTGATCGAAGCCGTGCGGCAGTGAGTCAATAATCTTGCTAGCACCACTTTTGCGGGCGGCTTCTTGCACACGGAATTCATCGCGTGCGCATTCGATGCTGCCCAAAGTGATGTTTTCGCGAGCAGTCATATCGTAATGAACAAAGTCCTGAAAAATGACGCCAATTTCACGGCGCAAGGACTCAATGTCGTACTCGCGGAGATCGATTCCGTCTAACAAAACTTTGCCGCTGGTAGGTTCGTAAAGGCGCGGAATCAGTTTCACCAGCGTGCTCTTGCCTTGCCCGTTTTCGCCCACTACCGCGATCCGTTCTCCCTTTCCGATCCGCAAATTAACATCCTTCAGGATCAAACGGCTGGATCCGGGATAAGCAAACGAGACGTTGCGGAATTCAAAGCCGTCACGAATCGCACGGGGTGCGGGTATAGCGTCCACTGCGTTGCGGATCTTAGGCTGCACGGCGAAAAGACCGAACAGATCCGTCAGGAAGAGGGCTTGATGCGCGATGTCAGTGAAGCTCGAAAATACAGCTTGCATCTGCCGGCTGCAACCTGCCAAAGCGCCGGCAAGGAAAGTCAGTTCGCCCAACGTCAGTCCTCCGTGGATTGTTCGGAAGAGGAGCGCTGCGTAGACTCCGTAATACCCCAGCGAACCCAGCACCAGAAACAACGCCCCGCTGCGCATCCGGCGCTGGGCCAGGCTGCGGTTGCGGCCGATCAGTTCGTCGTTGATCTGGGAATAGCGCTCATACAGAAAATCACAAAGCTTAAAGAGCTTTAGTTCTTTCGCGCTTTCCTTCTTCGTCCCCAGGTCTCGCAAGTAGTCCATCTCGCGGCGCAAAGGAACCTGACTATAGGCGAGCGAATAACTGAGCGAAGCGAAATAGCTTTCGCTTACAAAGGCGGGTACCACGGCGACGATAATCAGGGCGAACATCAACGGGGAGAACAGCATGACGCCCACCGACAAAGACACCAGTGTAATTGCCTGCTGAAGAGCCTCGCCCAAAGCTTTTAAAATCCCGATTCGATCCGTGCTTTGGCAGCGAGCACGCTCCAGTTGATCATAAAAGGTGGGATCTTCAAAGGACTGCAAATCTAAAGTGGAGGCATGTTTCATCACCAGCAGCCCGCAGTGTTTTACGAACTGGTCTGCCACTCGCCCATCCCAATATTCGATGGCACGGCCGAGGACTGCCCCCACAGCGCCAATGGAAAATTCCGCGGCAACCAGCAACCACAGTGAAGAGCTGTCGGATCCCGGATGCCGAAGTGCACTTACCACGGAATCGATAATCAGCTTTCCTACCCACAGCGCGGCAATGGGCAAAAGCCCGATCGACACCCTGCAAACCAACTCCGCGATGAGAAGGCCGCTCCCGGCGTCCCACAGCAGGGCTACTAAACGCGGTATATTTTTCAAGGCGCGAAGTTGATTCTTCCGAGTTGCCAGGTAAGTATTCCAGTGCCGGTTCATATTGAAGTTCGCTAAGTAAGATCTGTAGCGGAACTTGCCCGAAAACGCGTCCCGCTCTTCTGCCCCGGCCTTAGCAATCGATTGGCCATGCTCTAAGCGGGTTATGAACCCTACATAGTCGTCGAAGCCACCCTATGGGCAGCGGAGGGGTGAGCGGGCTTTGTATAATTTATTCGATCCCCAAAGTAGCTTGAGTCGGAGTGACATGAGTGGATTTTCTCGAAGGCTAGCCGTTTGGTTTCTTTCTCTAACGGCTGCCGCCGGAGTACGCGCCCAAACTTTGCGCAAGATCGATGTCGATCTACTCGACGACATCTCTCGGCGTTCCTTCCATTACTTCTGGGAGCAAGCTTCTCCGCGCACGGGTCTGGTGTTCGACCGCGCGATCAGTATCGGCCCAACGAAGGACGCCAATCACGGACGCGTGGCCAGCATAGCGGCCACGGGATTTGGCCTGACCTCCGTCTGTATCGCGCAGGATCATCGCTGGATTGGACACGAAGCGGCCCGCGAACGCGTCGCGACTACCCTGCGCTTTCTGGCGCAAGAAGCGCCGCGGAAGAATGGTTGGTTTTATCACTATTTGGACG
>JALYJH010000120.1 GCA_030775415.1 Acidobacteriota bacterium
ATGGCGCTGCCGCTCAATCTTTTGCCCGCGGATTTGCGGCCGTCCGGGTCGCGCTGGCTGTGGATACCCTCGGCTGCTTTGGGTGCGGCGGTGCTGTTGCTCGCGATCGCGCTGGGGTTGTTCCCACACTATGACAACACGCGCTATCTGGCTTCCTTGAACGCAGAGATCGCGCGCGTGGCGCCGCTGGCGGGCCGTGCGGCGGCGCTCGACCGCGAGATTGAGAGCGCGCGGCGCAACACGCTGGAGCTCGACCAATTGCGCGCGCGCACCAAGGCCGACATGGATGTTCTGAACGAGATGACGCGTATTCTGGCGCCGCCCGCGTGGCTCAATCTTCTGGAAATTAATCGCACGCAAGTGATACTGGCCGGCGAAACCGCGCAGGCCGCGCCTTTGCTGCAGACCATCGATACCTCGCCGCTCTTTCAAGGTTCAGAGTTCGTGATCCCCCCTTCGCGCGTGAAGGACGCCGAAGCGTTTCGCATCCGCACCAACCGGGAGCCTGGCAAATGAATTTGAGTCCACGGGACCGGCGCGCACTCTCCTGGCTGGTAGTCGCCGTGCTGGTGGGGCTGGTGGCGTATTTCTGGCCGGCTGGTGATGGCTCCGCGGCAGTGGTGGCCCCGGTGGGCGATCCGGTCAGAGTTGCGGAAACGCGTCTCGCCCGCTTGCGGGAGACCGCGGCCACGGCTCCGGCAAAAGAAGAAGTGTTCAAGAAGGCTTCCGCCGATCTGGCCGCACGCGAAAAAGGTATTTTGCAGGCGGAGACTGCCGCGCAGGCGCAAGCGCAATTGCTGCAGATTGTCCGCCGCCTGGGCGCCGCGGAGAATCCTGCGATAGACATTCGATCGACGGAGCTGAATCCCATTCGCCCCTTTGGGGATTCGTATGGGGAAGCCAGTGTCGCGGTGCAGATTGAGTGCCGCATCGATCAACTGGTGAACCTGCTGGCTGCGCTCGAAACCCAGCCCGAGTTGGTGGCCACCACGGACCTGCGGGTGCTGTCGTCGAATGCCAAGGAGAAGACAGTGGCGGTGCGCATCACCGTCTCGGGTATAGTGCCGCGCCGCTTGGTTCCAGAAAAAGCACAGGGGGGAAAAAAGACCGGAGGGTCGTCGTTGTGAATCGCCGTATCGTATTGTTGAATGTCGCGTTGGTGGCTTTGGTGGGGGTGTTGGGCTGGGTCCTGCGGGCGAATTGGCTTGAGGCGCAGGCTCGCGAGCGCGCCGTGCTGCGGCGTCGAATCACGCCCAAGGCAGTATTGCCGCCGCCCAATCTGCCCCGAGTGCAGGCCGCCGCGCCCGCCGAGTACATCGATGTTGCAAACAAGATGCTGTTCTCGAAAGACCGCAATCCAATTGTCGTGGTGGAGCCGCCCAAGCCCGCGCCTGAGCCAGTGATGCCGCCCCTGCCCAGCTATAGCGGACAGATGTCGATTGGCGAGCCGGTGATTTTCCTGAGCGCCGCGAAAGATGTTCAGCACGGCTATCACGCGGGCGATCAGGTGGGCGATTTCAAATTAAGCAGTTTCGATCAGGACAATGTCGTCTTCGAGTGGAAGGGCAAGACTGTCGAGCGCAAGCTGGAAGACTTGCGGGCGAAGCAGATGGTGGCGCAGGCGGGCGCGGGCGGCGGGGCAGGTGGGGCTCAGGGACCCGCTCCGGCGATGCCGTGGCCGTCGGTTCCGACACCGGGTTATCCCATGCCGATACAGTCCGGGGGCAACGCGAACAGCAACGCAGCATCTGCGCCGGCAGCCAGTTCCACAGCGGGCGCGTCCCCGGCGAATCCCACGACTTCGTTAAGCGGTTCGAAAGCCGCCGAGAACAACAGCGCTAGTGATGCGAGTGAGGATGGCGTCCTCGGCGCGGTCCTGCCGGGAGGCTTCCGTGCGTGCCTGCCTGCCGACACGTCGCCCGCCGGCACCGTGCATTCCGGATATAGAAAGGTTCAGGCAATGAGCATCTTTGGTGCATCCTGCGATTGGGAGCCAGTTAAATGAGAATTTCGCGTTCAACGACGGTGTGGGGACTGGCGCTCGCGCTAAGCGGCTTGCTGCTGATCGACTGGCGCGGCCAGGCCTTCGCGCAAGCTCCGCCAGTGCAAACCGCGCCGGTGCAAGCTCCGCCAGTGCAGACCACGCCAGTGCAACCCGCTCCAGCGCCCGTACCCATCGGCAATCTGCAACTGCAAAACGCTTCCCTGGTGGAAGTGATCAATCAACTGGCGCGCCAGTTGAAAATCAATTACATTCTGGATCCCGCCGTGAAGGGCACCGTGGTGCTGAACACTTATGGCAGCACTGCCAACATGGATGCTCGCGGGCTGTTGGATCTGATCCTGCGTATCAATGGCGCGGCGATGATTCAGGAAGGCGAGGTGTACCGCATCCTGCCGCTCAAGGATGCGCCGAAGATGCCGCTGCGTCCCGAAGTGAACGCGCAGAATATCCCGGAAGACGACCAGATCATGCTGAATCTGGTGTTCCTGAAATATGTAACGGTGGATGAGCTCACCAAGGTATTGGGCGAGTTCGTGGGCGAAAACGCGACCATGTACTCGTATGCGCCCTCCAATCTGCTGTTCATCCTCGACAGCCGCCGCAATATGCGGCGCACCATGGAATTGATCCAATTGTTTGACAGCGACAGCTTCGCGAACCAGCGGGTACATCTGTTTGAGGTGAGGAACACCAAACCTTCCGATCTGGTAAAGGATCTGGAGAGCGTTTTGAAGGCAGTTTCACTCGACGGCAAGAACACCACGGTGCGTTTTCTCCCAGTGGACCGCATTAATACGCTGATCGCAGTCGCGGCGAACCCAGGTGTCTTTGACACCATCGACGAATGGTTGAAGAAGCTGGACATACCGGTGAAGCTGTCGGTGGGCGGCGGCAGCGAAAATCACGTGTACCGTCTGCGCTATGGGCGCGCCGAATGCGTGTCGCAGGCCCTGAACCAGCTCTACGGAATCGGCGCAATGGGCGGCTACGGCGGAGGCTATGGTGGCGGTAGCTACGGCGGAGGTTACGGGGCCGGTAATGGGAGCTTCGGCGGTGGACAGTACGGCGGAAATTACGGTTATCCCAACACCTATGCTGCTACTGGAAGCGGCGTGAATAACAACAGCACTTACGGGAACGGCAACAACTTCAGCAGTAATTTCGGCGGCATGGGGCGGTGCCCGGGAACGGGATCGGACGGCTCTCAGGGCGGTGGTGGCTACGGCTATCCGGTGTTTGGCGGTTATGCCGCGCAGGTTCCGGCGAGCGCGGCCGCCCCCGCCGGAGCCACGTCGATCGTAGGCAATGGCGCGCCCGCGGCGGTAGCGGCCGCTCCTCCCGCGGCGGGACTTGCGTCCGACGGCAAGCCCATGGTTCGCGTGGTGGCCAACCCGCTCGATAACGCACTGCTTATACAGGCCACGCCGGAACAATATCAGGACGTGCTGCGCATCCTCAAGGATCTGGACGTTCCGCCCCGGCAGATACTGCTTGAAGCGAAAATTTATTCGGTCAGCCTCACAGGCTCCTTCGCGGGCGGCGTTTCCGCGCAGTTCCAGCGCACCACCTCCGCCGATCGCGGACTTTTAGGGACGTTGAGCAGTACGTCCGGCGTAGCCTCCCTGACTGCGCAAATGGGGTTTCTGGTGGGGCGCAGCAAGGAACTGCTGGCGTTCCTCAACTTGTCGGAAAATGTGGGGCGCACGACAATACTCTCCGAGCCCAGCCTGATCGCCACCGATAGCATTCCGGCCAGCATCAATGTGGGCACGCAGGTTCCGGTGCAGACTTCTTCCTCGACCACGGTGGCGGGATCGAGCACCGTGACCAATTCCATCTCGTCGGAAAACACGGGCGTTACTTTGCAGGTGAACGCGCGCATCAATCCTAGCGGAGTGGTTACGCTGGTGATTAACCAGGAGGTCAGCTCGCCGTCGGCGAACTCCGGCACGTTGACGCCATCCTTCGACCAACAAGTGGTGCAGACGCAAGTGACCGTACAGGACGGCGATACGATTGCGATTGGGGGGCTGATCAGCGACACCACTACCACTGGGTCGAATGGGATTCCCTATTTGTCGCGGCTTCCTGGAATCGGCTTGCTTTTCGGGAACAAGAGCAGCTCGCATTCGCGCAGCGAGCTTATTATTTTTATGACGCCGCACGTCATTCTGGACGAGAGCGACCTGATCGAGGCCAGCAACGAGCTGCGCGATCGCGTAAAGAAGCTGCAACGGTACGTTAAGTTGCTTTAATAATGGACTAAGGGAAAAACCGCAGGTTACCCGCAAAAATCCCTGGTCACCCCCGCAAAATTGCCGTTCTTTGGGCGACCACGGCCGCCGTTAGGCGAAAAACTGCCAAACTATACGCGCGAATGACACTTTTGCCTTGACTGGACCTGTTCGGCAATGGTATCAATAAGTCTGACTGCGTCCAAGGGTTCTAAGCAGTTGTTAGTTGTATTTCAGGGCAGGGCGGCGTACGTGCCGTCATTCCCGCGAGCACAGAACAAAAAAGAAGTAGAGAAGTCGGTCAAGATGAGCTGGATTATAAACATAGCAGTCGAGCGAAGATCAGCCAGAGGTGAAGTGCGGCTGGGAAGCTCGGTTCCCGAGGTTCTTCAAAGCTTAGGGATTGCAGATTGAGGCTCAGGTTGAACAAGAGAACTTCCATCAATTCAATTCCAACAATTCACAAGGAGAAGGAAATGGCAGATTTTCGCAAATGGCTCTACGCGTTTGCTGTAGTGGCGCTCCTCGCGGGGCTCACTGTCCCAGCGAGCGCGCAAGGAACAGCGTTTCAGACTTGCATTGGCGGTGCGGTCAACCCGACCGTCCGCGCCGAAGGCTATACCGAACTGGCTGGTGACATCACGATCACCTGCTCGGGCGGAACCGCCACCGCTTCGGGTAGCACCGTTCCGGCCGTAACCATCGACGTTTCGATGAACACTATCATCACCAGCAAGCTTACCTCGACGGGATTCACCCCGAATTTCAACGAGGCTCTGTTGTTGATCGATGAGCCGGGTCTCGGCGCCGCCGGCAATCCGCTGCTGAATTGCGGGGCTGCGGGAGCACCTTTTGATCCGACAGCGGGCGTGGGTGTATGTACCGTGAGCGGAACCGGGGGCGTGAGCACCTACAACGGTACTGCTGGCCACCCGAACGTGTTCCAAGGCCGCCAAGTGACCGGGTCCAACAATCAGATCATTCAATTCATCGGTGTTCCTCTGGATGGCGGTACCCATACGCTGCGCATCACCAACCTCCGCGCCAACGCGGTGTTTCTGAGCGGCGGACGCATCACCAATAGCAATTTCGGCGTGGGTCTCACCTTCCAGACGTTCGTCACCTTCACGTCTCCGAACTCGGTGAACGCGCAGTTGATTAACGTGACCAACGGTTCGATCCGCAACGGCTTGGACAGCGTTACGGGGACCCCCTCCGGTCCGTATCTGCAGTGCATCTTTACCACCGTGCAGAGTGTCTCGGCCGGTTCTGTAACCCTGCTCGAGGGTTTCCCGTCGGCCTTCAAGGCTCGCAACTGGCAACAGATTGCCTCCAACGGTTTGTATGTAGGAACCGCTGACTGGCAATATCAGGGCACGAGCAACTTCACGACCAACGACATGGCGCAGAACGTGCCGAACGCCTTCTACAGCACGGAGAGCGGCTTTATGTTCCCGCCGACCGCGACTGTTCCGGTTCCGAATCCCCCGCAGGGTATTTCGAGCGTTACCGGCTCTCCGGCCGGCAATGTTCCGTTCACTTCGGGTACTGGCGATCCAACCGGCATTTCGAGCGCTGGAACCGTCAGTAACGGAACTCGCTTTGCTGTGGTATTCTCCAATATCCCGGCTGGCACCACGATCAGCGTTCCGCAAAAAGTCGACTTGATCAACATTTCCGGCGGCAACGGCGCGCACACCGGCACCATGCTGGCTGTGGGCGGCACCGATTCCGATGGCAGCGGCTCCGGCGGCACCGTAGGCACGGGTGGTATCACCACCTCCGGCTCGAACTTCACGGTGTTCTACGAAGTTCTGTTCGCTGACCCGCTGGCGATCGAGAGCGCCACTATCCCAGTCACTGCAGTTGTGCAGCCGTTCAACGGCAGCAACCCGCAGGTGAATGTGACCGCGACCGCTCAGGCCGGGTTTGCTCCGTTCTACAATAACGGCGCAGGTTCCTCGGCTGGCAGCCCGCTGCTTCTCGGTCATCCGTTGACCTCGACCGTCGGTCCGATCCCGCGCTTTGTGACGGGCTTGTTGCCGACCACGCCGATCAACCTGTTCTCCTTCAGCCGTTGCGCTTGCGACCTGCTCTTCCCGTGGGTGGTTGGTGACCAATCGTTTACTACCAGTATCGTGGTCGCGAATACCTCACTCGATCCAGGCTCGACGTTCGGCTTCCAAGCCGCTCCGCAAGCGGGCACGGTGCAGTTCTGGTTCTTCGGAACGAGCGATATCAGCTTCAATCCGTCGAACTTCGGCACTGCCACAGGTCCTGGTACGGTAATTGCGACGCAGACGACGACGGCCTCTGTACCGGCCGGATCTTACGTTGCGTTCGTGATCAGCCCGGTCAATGCGGGGGCAACCACGCAAACTGCCGGGAACGGTCTCAAGCCGATCGCGGGTAACTTCGCGGGTTATGTCATTGCGCAGTCGCAATTCCAATACTGCCATGGCATCGCCTCGATCTCCGCGTCGAACCTGAGCCCGCAGACCTACTTGGGCTTGGTGATGGACAAGGCCGTACTCGGTGAGTTCGACCGCTTGTCCGGCAGCTCGACCCTGGGTCTCCCGAATACGACCCCTCTGCCGCGTACCAACCAGGCGTTCTCGGACGAACTGGAGAACTAACGTAGCAGTAGTACAGCAGTCTGTAGTGACGAAAGGGAGGGCTTCGGCCCTCCCTTTTGTATTCCTAGCCCTAAATTCCCAGTTTGCTGAGAATGCGGTAAACTTCATTCAAGTTGTGCCGGTCCGCGGGTGTGAACTGCCCGGCCAGCTCGGCCGCAGCCTGGCCCAAGTCAGAGCGCAAGATGACTGGACTCTGGAGAATTCCCAGAGTTTGCATACCGACCGCCTCGTTGGGTAATAAAGCACGCACAGGCATGGCGCAGTGCGGCCGGGTGTCATCGAATCCATTGGACGCGGGAGCATCGGCCACCCACAGCGGATAACCCCCCGCAGACCCATCGGTCGAGGTATCCCAATGGCCGGGGGATCCGATGCCGCCGGCGTTACGCTCCAACATCAGTAATCCAACGTTCAACTGGTTTCCGTTCGGCAGGACGATGGCCCACATGCGTCGAGGTTCCTCCGCCGGGTAGACCACAGGAAACACCGGCGTGACGCCTTGATCCACCAGGCTGGTTCCATAGAACGTGG
>JALYJH010000121.1 GCA_030775415.1 Acidobacteriota bacterium
GCGTATCCCAGAGCGGTTACGATTCTGGCAAGGTCCCGCCGCTCCTGCGGATCGTCGTCAACAATTAGAATCCGGGCGAGCGCGGACTTGGGCGCCATAGGACCATATTCTATCTGACTCAACGGTTCGGCAGTCTCAGTCATATCCAAGCGGGTCTCCTTAGCCGGGCTCTCCGACTGCATTTTGTGCAGAGGACCGTAATTTTTTCTTGCTTTTTATGCACTCGCAACGGCTACTTGCAGCCGCTGTAAAAGCGCAACAAAAGCTTCCGCGCCCGATGGTGCCGGGTCTTCACGTTAGATACGCTCAAGGATAGTGAGCGCGCCGTCGCCGCCACACTCAACTCGCGCAGGTCGCGCAACTCAATGATCATTCGATATTTCTCCGGAAGCCGCGTGAGCGCCCGCCGCAGCCGTGCGGTTTCTTGCCGCCGCTGCACTTGCATATCCGCCGGGGCCCCGGGGTCCGCCAGACGTTCCGCCGCGTTTCCTGGCAGCGACTTCACCGGAGCAATTGCCCTGTCCCGCCGCAAATGAATGACTTCATTTGAAGTGATTCTGCTCAGCCAAGTCTTAAAACTAGCCTCGCGCCGGAATTGACCTAAATTGTGGAACGCCTGCAGCACCGCCTGCTGTACCGCATCCTCCGCCTCCGAATCATTGCGTAAACGCATTCTGGCAAAGCGCGTCAATGGCCCTAAATGAGGTTGCACTAAGTCCGCAAAGGCGTCGGTCCGCCCCTGTAGCACTGAGTCAATGAGGCACTCGTCCCCTTCTTTGGCAGGCGCGATCGCGCGTCCGGCCCATTCAGACAAACTTCCGCTATAAGCAGGATTTGCTTCGCTGGACTGATACATTGGACGCAGCTATTGCACGTCATCGGCCAACGCCGATTGCCGATCTTCGAAACACCCGCCACTACCTTCGGGTCTAAAGAGCGTCCGAACTCACCCCTGAAAGGTACTACCATGACTGAAACCCTCCGCGATCTCTTGATCGAAGAAATGCAGGACATCTACGACGCCGAAAAACAACTCGTGAAGGCGCTTCCGAAAATGGTGAAAGCCGCCTCCAGCGAAGAGCTTAGCGAGGCTTTCGCGGGCCATTTAGAACAAACCAAGGGTCACGTGCAACGCCTGGAGCAAGCCTTCCAGATGCTTGACCGAAAGCCCAAGAGCAAAGCCTGCGCCGCCATGAAAGGCCTGATCGCCGAAGCCCAGGAATGCATCGAAGACAACGATGAAGGCGCCCTCGCCGATTCGGCCATGATCTGCGCCGCCCAAAAAGTGGAGCACTATGAAATCGCCGGCTACGGCACGCTGAAAACTTGGGCCGAAGAACTGGGCCTCGAGAATGTAGCCGCTCTGCTTGACCAGACTCTCAGCGAGGAGAAAGAAACCGACGAGAAGCTGACTGGCATCGCCTCACGAGTAATGTCGTCCGAAGAAATGTCGGAGGTGCGCTCCAGCCGTTAGTCGCCGAACGTCACCGTAAGACCGTACAGTTTTTGCGACGGATTCAGTTGCGGAGCGATTCTGGGCTGCGCCGACGGATGCTTGTGTATGGCATGGTCCATGTGCGTCCGGTACACATAGCGGCCCAGAAACCATCCCATGGCCCCGCCCGCCACGATGTCCGAGGCATAGTGCCGTTGCGCCGCAAACCGCGCCGCGCTCACCACTCCCGCCAGCCCGTAAACCACCACCGGAACTACTTTCGATCCGTGCCCGTACTCGTGCGCGATCACCGAAGCTAGCGCCCATGATTCAATCGCGTGTCCCGATGGAAACGAGTCCCCGCCTTTGAAGAAGTGCCCCGGGCTATTCACACTGTCCGGACGGTTTCTTCCCGCGGCTGTTTTCAATACCTCCACCACAATGAGACTGTCGAGCAGCGCCTCGCCCCCCAGCACGCCCACTTCGCGAGGTTTCGGATCGTTTTTCCATACGCCGTATCCATAGAAGCCCGCCACCACCGGCAGCAGCGTATAGGAAGCCCCCACCCGCGAGAGGTTGTTCCCAAAGGTAACCTGCGCTCGGCTGTTCTCGAACGTATTGATGGTGCGGTGGTCGGTGGCAATCAAGACCGCCGTAACCCCCGCGATTCCCACCCACCACTTCACGTTTTGCCGCCCCATGTGAAACGGCGAAGTCCAGATTTCTTTCTGATCCAGCAGCGTGTTCCCCAGGAGCTTGCCTGCAAGAGGCTTCCACCGTTCCGTGTCCCCCGGATAAAAAATGCGGTCGCGCGAATCCAGCGGCGTCGCATCCCCAGTAGCTGTCTTCTCAGCCGCAGCCTGTTGCGGCGGATCCTGTGCGGACGCATCTTGCGGACCTTGCGCCGGTGCCCAGATTGCGCTGAGCAGCAACCCGGCCAGCAGCCTACTCCGCCTTATGTTCCACCGCTTCGTGAACCGCATCCCGCACAGCCTCCTTCACCGCACGCTTCAGCGCATCGGTGACTGTATCCTGCAATTGCTCCGGATTCAACGGAACTTCCAGCGAATCCCCAGCCACTTCCTTCACCACTAGATCTAAAACCTCCGCCACCGGAGGCATTTCCTTCGTCAGCTCCTTGGCGACTCTTTTGGCGATCTTCTTCGTCCGGACCAGCTCCCCGTCGGGCTCGCTCGCTTGCGGCTCGGCCGCCAGCTCCCAGTCGCTTTGAAAAGTCTTGGCCACGCGGTTGGCCCCACGCGGGTCGCGAAAAATAACGCCCACTTCGCGGCGTCCGTCCAATTCTAACGTGCGCAGACTCTGGCTGCCGATAAAAATGTCGCGCCCGTCCCGCAGAATCACGCGGGCATGCAGCCGTATCTGCGCCAGCTTGCGCACGGGTAGTTTAGCCGCTCCACCCAGAATCTTGATTTCCACTCCAGCCTTGCTTTTTTCAGTAAGAATCCGCAGCATCGCGCTGTCGCTGACGTTCGGATCGTAGATCAGCAGTTCTTTCTTCGCGCCCTCCAGAAATGCCGCCAGCTCTGCTCGCGCGTTCAACGGACTGATCAGCAGCGCCGCTGACCCCGGAGTATACGGTTGCCTGAGAACATCCGATTCGAACAATTTCATGGCCTCGCGCACCAGCTTGCGATCTTCCAGAATCACTCCGAAGCTCCGGCTGTGTTCGATGTCGAGATACGTGAAATTAAACGCCAGCACAAACAGCTTGCGCTCATCGACGATCAGCATCTTCCCGTGATACCGCGCCAGATTGTCCGCGCTGCGCGCCACGATAATCCCCGCTCCCAACAGCCGCATTTCGAGCGCGCGTAAATTCTTTTCGCCCCCGCGATTGGTGTAGGCGATCAATGCCCGCACCCGAACTCCTCGTCTGGCAGCGCGCAGCAGAGCTTGCTCCACTTCGCGATGATCGAAGCGAAAAATCAATATGTCAACGCTCCGCTTGGCCCCGTCTATCCCGTGGAGCAGTGCTGAAATGCCGTCTTCCGGCTCTACCAGCAATTTAGGAGCGCCCGCGCGCAGCGGCTGCGAGGCACTCTTCTTGATTTTAGGTTTTGCTTGGGCTCTTGGCACCGTATTTGCTCATGCAAGGGTATGGCCACGCCTCCTCAAAGTGGTAAACGGAATATTTACAAAAGGTTGAGCGCAATACCCTTGATCCTTGCGCTAGCGGCTCTCACCGCAAGCGCCCAGGATCTCACTGAACCCGTCGCGGCTTCGCAGTCCGTGGAAAAAACTACCGGCGTTCCGCCCGTCCTTTGGCAGGACCCTAGCGATATCTCGGGGCGCGATCTCCGCTTTGGCCAAGGCGGCGAACGCCATGCGCCCCAGGGCACCGTCTTCAAGTTCGTCAAAGAAGACCTCTCCGGCACCAATCCTAAAATCATCGTAACCGGCCAAGATGGCCAGAAGTGGAAAATAAAGTTGGGCGCCGAAGTCAAACCGGAAGTCGCGGCCTCCCGTTTGGTCTGGGCCGTCGGCTACTTCACAAACGAAAACTATTATTTGCCCCAGCTTCAGATTACGGGCCTGCCTGCCCACCTTCATCGCGGAGCACACTTCATCTTGCCCGATGGCGAAGTTCACGACGCCCGCATGCAGCGCATGGACAAGTCCGAGGAAAAAGAAGGCAACTGGGTGTGGAAGCAGGACCCCTTCACCGGCACCCGCGAACTCAACGGCCTGCGCACCCTGATGGCCGTCATCAATAACTGGGATCTGAAAGACGTCAACAATAAAGTCATTATTGAAAAAGCCGGCGGCGACTCTCGCGAAATTTATTACGTAAGCGACCTGGGGGCTTCCTTTGGACCGCCGGGCATCGTCCTAGGGCTGACGAAATCCCGCGGCAATCTTGCCGCCTACCGGTCCTCGCGCTTCATCACTAAGCTGACCCCCACCTATGTGAACTTCGCCACCCCACGCCGCGCCTCGCTCATAGAGCTGGCGAATCCACCGCAATACATCATGCGCCTCCACCTTCGCTGGATCGGCCACAACATCCCCCGCGCCGACGCCAAGTGGATGGCCAGTTTGCTCGCGCGCCTCTCACCTGCCCAAATCCGCGATGCTTTCCGCGCCGCCGGATATTCGCCTAAGGAAGTGGAAGGCTTTGCCACGGTTCTCGAGAACCGTATCTCGTCTCTAAATGATATTTAATGGCTTACTGCGCGAACTGCAGCCCGTGTAGCTCCGCATACAGGCCGCCCTGCCCCAGCAATACGTCATGTGTCCCATGCTCGGCAATCGCGCCTTCCTTCACTACGTAAATGACGTCCGCATTGCGGATCGTAGCCAAATGGTGGGCGATCACCATACAGGTTTTGCCTTTCATTAAGCGGTTCAGCGCCTCAAACACCAGTTGCTCAGACGCCGCATCCAGCCCTGAAGTAGGCTCGTCCAGCAACAGAATCGGCGTGTTGCGGATCACCGCCCTGGCGATAGCAATCCGCTGCCGCTGCCCACCGGACAGCGTAACGCCACGCTCGCCCACCAGCGTGTCATAGCCCTGTGGCATTTTATCGATGAACTCGTCCGCATTCGCCAGCTGCGCCGCCCGGACGATCTCCTCGCGCCTTGCCCCCGGCTTTCCGTAGGCGATGTTCTTCCAGATCGGCCCGTGAAACAGCAGCGTCTCCTGTAGCACGAAACTGATTTGCCCGCGCAGCGATTTCTGCGTGAACGTTCTGATATCCCGCCCGTCGATTTTCACCACCCCGGATAGAGGATCGTAAAACCGCGATAGCAGCGAAAACACCGAACTCTTCCCGGCGCCCGTGGGCCCCACCAGCGCCGCCACCTGACCCGGCTCCACCCGCAAACTCAGCCCGCGGAAAATCGGACGCTCCGGGTCGTATCCAAACGTTACATTATCGAATTCAATCCGACCTTTGAATCGCGGGGCGGGCCGCGCTCCAGGCAGGTCCTTCACCTCGCTTTCCATTTCCAGAACTTCGCGGATGCGCTCGTAACCCACCGCCGCTTTTGAATACCCATCTGTCATCTTCGACAGATCTTGCATGGGCTTATACATCTTGCCCAGATACAGAATGAACACCACCAGCGACCCCGAGGACAGCGTCCCGTCCAGCACCATGCGTGCCCCAAACCACAGCACCAGGCTGGTGCCGATCGCCACGATGATCTCGACAATGGGATACAATTTCGCCTTCAACCCACGCGCCCGCATTGCCCTCTCGACGCTCTCCAGGCTCTCCTCTTCAAGCCGCCGCTGCTCGTAATCCTCGCGCGCGAACGCCTTCACCACATGCATCGACGTCAATACTTCCTGGATCACCGAGGCGATCTTGCCCTCCTGCTCGCGAACCTGTTTCGAGGATTTCTTAATCAGCCGCGTATAGCGGAAAACCACCAGAAACAGCACCGGCACCACCGACAGCGCAATCAGCGTGAACTTCCAGTTGATATAAAACATCACGCCGATCATGCCGGTCAGCGTCAAGCTATTGATCAGCGCGCTGAGCAATCCCGTCGTAATAAAGCTCTGCACCGAATCGATATCGCCGGTAATACGGCTGGTCAAATCTCCGGTCTTGGCCTGATCGTGAAACGCCAGCGATAGCCACTGCATGCGCGAGTATAGACGCCCCCGCAAATCATGCATCACCCATTGCCCGACACTGCTGGTGAAATATTTCTCGTAGTACGAGCACAGCGCGCCCACCATCGCAATCGCCAGCGCCGCCGCCGCGGCGAACAGGAGAACGCCGTGTTTATCGCCCGCCGATATCTTCAGGATGAACGGATTCAGCCAGCCATGAATGGGCCGCCCCCGCAGGACATTGTCGAGAACGATTTTGAGGGGCCAAGGATCCAACAGATTGGCCAACCCCTCGCCCACAGCCGCCACCAAGCCGAAGGTTAAAGCCTTGGAATGCGGCGCCAGCAGGTCTCGAATAAATCGCGGATCGGATTTAGCCACGATTCAAACTCTCCGGCCCAGCATCGCCTTAGCGATGCCCGCCGCCAATGCAATCCCCGTGAAGCCGACGATCGCCACCCCTAGCATCACCAGTATCAGAGCCCAGTTCAGCATCAGAACGCGAGCTACGGAACCCACTCCCGACATAACTAGATGAAATGGAGTGCCCTGGCTCATACACGTTACTTTCAGGCCGCGGTCTGGCACTCCGCGACCGACTCCGACCGGCTAACCCGGTTCCCCGGTTCGCGTTCCTTGATGCGCGTTTGCACGGATCGCCGCGCGCGCAGCAAGCGAATACGCACCGCCGTGTAACTAACGCCCTGCCTGCGTGCGATCTCTTCTATCGGATGCCCCTCCAGGTACTCTTCAAATAAACGCCGGTCGCTCGGCCGGCACCATGCCAAGAACCGCTCCAGGTCTATGGCCCCCAGATTGACATCCGAGTTGGTAGGCAGTTCCGTCAATGGCATCTGGTGGTTCTCGCTGCGCATAACGCTGCGGTAGCAGTTGAGCGCTATGGTGTTCACCCACGTGGTCACCACGCTCTCGTTGCGCAGCTGGTTGATTCTTTCCCATCCTTTCGCCCAGGCCGCTTGAGCAGCCTCCCGCGCGCATTCATTCCGCGCTCCCCGCGAAAGTAGCAGCCGGATAGTACGATCGAAGCCCCGTTGGTAAGCCTCTCCATATGCTTCCACTGTCATTGCTGTTAAAGCTCCTTCCCTGCGTGTTTGCACTTCGGAGTCCATCGCTTTTTTAAGCCGCCTTCCACTTGTATCCCCTACGCCAGCCGAAAAGTTTTACTGTTTTCCATGCACCCGGGGTAGAAGCTGCACGCGCGCGCAAAAGGCCCTTTAGCTGACCGCTCGCCGCTCCACTCGCTCGCCGCGGCCTTCGCGGATCTCGTTGATGCGGTTGTGCAGCGTACGCAGACTGATCCCCAGCATGGCCGCCGCCCGCTTGCGGTTCTGGCCTACATAGCGCAGCGTGAGTTCGATGAA
>JALYJH010000122.1 GCA_030775415.1 Acidobacteriota bacterium
TCAAGACGGATCTCGATCGCACCAAAATGGAGAATCAGTATCTCCGTAGCGAGCTCTCGACCGCGGACCGCGCCAAGTCCCTCGCCATCTTTCAGCAGCAGTCGCCCTCGAAGACCATCGCCGCGCACGTGATTGGCAACACCACCGGCGTGGGAGCGAAAGTGGTCATCATCGATCGCGGCACCGGCAGCGGCGTGCAAAAGGGCATGGCTGTAATCACGCCGGATGGCATCGTCGGCAAAGTGACGGGCGCTTACCCCACCGCTTCCTATGTGCTGCTCATCACAGATCCGTCCTTCGCCGCGGGAGTTGTTTCGCAGAAAAATCGCGTGCACGGAACCCTCAAGGGTCAAGGCTACAGCACAGTAATTGTGGATTACGTGCAGAACGAACAGAAAGTGGAGCCGGGCGAGCAGTTCTTTACGTCTGGCGACGACCGCATTTTCCCCAAGGGACTGCCTGTCGGCGAAGCCACGGTGGTGCGCAACGGCAAGTCCTACAAAGAAATTTTTGTCACGCCCAGCGGGCTGCAAAATGGTTTGGAAGACGTGTTGATCGTCGTTGAAGGTGTGCACGTGCCAATCCCGGACGCGCCGGCGCCGCCCCAGCCCGTGCACCTGCAGGACACGCCGCCTGCGGAACAGTCTTCCACCGACGCAGCGCCCGTGCAATCGGGACCTCTAGCGACTGATGCCGACCGCTTAATCGATCAATACCGCCGCATCGGCGAAGCTGAGAAGCATGTCTACGGACAAAACGGCGGCACCGCGCCCAACTACAACATCAATCTGAACGCCCAGCCGCCTTCTCCAGCCGCCCCGCCAGCCGCTCCCAAGAACCCTTGACCCTATGAGCGATTTGGGAGCCAATTTCCGCGATGATTTCAGCGAAGCGCCCCACCTGAAAAAGGGTGTTTCGAAGTTCAACATCGCGGTCACGATCGCCATCCCGCTGGCTGCGATTTTGTTTCAGGTGTACGTCCCGCGCTTCTTCGAGCGCCTTTCTTACCTGGAGCTCCCGCTCCTGGTCACCGTGTATTTTTCGCTGATGCGCCGGTCCCCGATTGCCGGCGTCATGTATGGCGCAGGCGTCGGACTGGCCCAGGACTCGCTCTCCCACAACCCGCTCGGCATGTTCGGCATCGTCAAGACACTAGTGGGCTACTTCGCCGCCTCCATGAGCCAGCGCTTTGACGTACAAAACCCCTGGGTGCGCCTGATCCTAAGTTTTTTCTTTTTCTTTTTCCACCAGTTTTTTTACTGGGTACTGGTGCGCGCGCTGCTGGGCGAGGCGCTGGAATTCGATCCGCAAAACACTCTCGTGGTGGCCGCGCTCAACGCAGTGGTCGCACTACCCTTGTTTCACATATTGGATAAACTGAAGGTCGTGGAATAAATGGCCATTGATCCTGACAATGACCTCCGGCCCGATGCCGCCAAGCGCTTATCGCGCGACGACACTCGTTTCGCGCTGGGCCGCATTGCCGGATTCCAATATTTCATCGTCGCCATTTTTCTTTTCCTGATTACCGGATTCTGGGTGCTGCAAGTGCGTGAGGGCGAAAGCAACAGCCAGCTCGCCGAACGGAATCGCGTCAAAACCGTACCCGTGCTCGCTCCGCGCGGCAAACTTCTCGATCGCGATGGACGCGTGATTGTCGATAACCAGGCAGCTTTCACTCTCCTGCTGACGCGCGAAAACTTGAACCTGGATCACATCGACGGCATCGCCGCGGGCCTGCACCTGGACCCCGCCGAAGTCCGCGCGCGCATCAAACGCTTCGCGTCTCGTCCGAAATACGTGCCGGTGGTCATCAAGCAGGAATTAACGCCCGCCGAGATCACTTTCGTCGAATCTCACCGCGATGCCAATACTTACCCGGAGATGGAGCTGATCCAAAATCAGCGCCGCCTTTATCCCAAGAACGGCTTGGCCGCGCACGCCATTGGCTACGTCGGCGAAGTTTCTGAAAGCGAGCTCGACACTACCGAGTTTGCGAAATACGCGCAAGGCGCGATCGTCGGCAAAGCCGGGCTGGAGCGCCAATATAACGACATGCTCATGGGCGTCGACGGCGAGCGCCGCGTGGTGGTCGATAGTTCCGGCCGCGAGCGCGAAGTGCTCGAAAGCACCGAAGCCACTCCCGGCAACAGCTTGCAATTGACGCTTGATCTGGACTTGCAAGCCGTCGCCGAACTGGCGCTCGAAGGCCAGCGCGGCGCCGTTGTGGCTCTCGATCCGCGCACCGGCGAAGTGCTGGCGATGGTGAGCCGCCCCGCCTTCGATCCCAACGCCTTCGCGGCCCACATCACCAACGAGTATTGGAAAGAATTGACCTCGGGAGGCGATAACCCCATGCTCAACCGCGCCATTCAAGCGCAGTTCGCTCCCGGCTCAACTTTCAAGCCCATTATGGCGCTCGCCGGGCTAGAGACCGGAACCATCGACGACCACGACACCTTCCACTGCCCCGGCGGAGCCACCTTCTTCGGACGCTACTTCAAATGCTGGCAGAAGCGGGGACACGGCACCGTCAACGTGCACTTAGGCATCGTGCAATCCTGCGACGTGTTTTTCTATAACCTGGGCAATAAGCTGGGCATCGACAACATCGCCATGTACGCGGAAATGGCAGGCATCGGCAAGAAGACCGGCATCGATCTTCCCGGCGAAGCCGAGGGTTTGATGCCTTCCACCAAATGGAAACTGCGGACCCAGCGCCAAAAATGGTACGCGGGCGAAACGATTTCCGTGTCCATTGGGCAAGGTGCCGTGACCGTGACCCCGCTCCAACTGGCCGCGGCCATCGGCGGCATCGTCAGCGGAGGCAACTGGTTCAAGCCCCACATGGTGAAAGCCGCCGCCGCGCTCGAGCCGCGCCACGCCGATCTGCGCGCCGAAAGCGTGGCCACCATCGTCTCCGGCATGTACGGAGTGGTCAACGAAGGCGGCACCGGAGCGGCCGCCCGCATCGAAGGCATCGAGTTTTCAGGTAAAACCGGCAGCGCCCAGCGCGTCTCTAACGACCTGCGCAAATCCGGCGTGCTCGACGCCGACGAAGAGAAAGATAACGGCTGGTTCGTCGGCTTCGCGCCGCGCCAGAACCCCGAGATCGTCGTGGCTGTCCTGCTCGAAGGCGGCGAGCACGGCGCCCTAGCCGCTCCCGTCGCCCGCGACGTCATCAAATCCTACTTCGATAAAAAACTGCGCCTCAGCCAGACATCCCCCGTGCAGCCGCCGCTCGCGCTGTTCCAGCCGCCGCGCCGCTAAACTGGAATGTAATGGCGCGCTACCGCAGTTACCGTGATCTCGACTGGCCTCTGTTAGCCGTCGCGCTCATCATCTGCGCCTTGGGTGTTCTCCAAATCTATTCCGCCACGCGCGACACCCATTGGCAGGATGCCTGGTGGAAACAGATCATCTGGATCGCCATCGCGCTGGGCCTCATGTGGGCCGTCACCACCGTCGATTACCACACGCTGTTGAGCCAGATCCCGCTGCTTTACTCGATTTCCGTCGGCTCGCTGATAGGCGTTCTGCTGCTTGGCCGCCTGGTTTTTGGCTCCCGCCGCTGGATCAAGATCCTGGGGGTAAATTTACAGGTCTCGGAATTTGTCAAATTGGTGATAATATTGGTGGTAGCAAGGTATGTTTCGGAGCTGCGAAGCGACGAGATCAGACCTCGTGACTTATTGAAATTAGGAGTTTTAGTCGGATTCCCGGCCTTGCTAGTGATGTACCAGCCGGATCTGGGTACGGGCCTGACGTACCTGCCGATCCTGGCCGCCGGGGTTCTGATAGCCGGAGTGCAATGGCGCTATCTAGCCATCGTCGCGATCGTGGGTGCGCTGACCTTGCCGGTTGGCTGGTATTTCCTCAAGGATTATCAACGCCAGCGCCTGGTGACTTTTCTCGACCCCTCGGGCGACCCTCGCGGCGCCGGCTATCAAGTGATTCAATCCAAAATTGCGGTGGGAGACGGCGGCGTTTGGGGGCGCGGAGTCACGCGCGGCACGCAAACGCAACTCCGCTTCCTGCCAGCCACGCATACGGATCTGATTTTCTCCTCGTTTGCCGAGGAGCATGGCTTCGTCGGCGTGGTGGTAGCGCTCGGCCTTTATTTTTTACTGTTGATGCAGATCGTACAGAACGCCCAGATGGCGCCGGATCGAGCCGGGATGTACGTGTGTATGGGCGTGGCGGCGCTGCTGCTTTTTCACGTGCTGGTAAACGTGGGAATGGTGGTGGGACGCATGCCAGTGACGGGAATTCCATTGCCGCTCATGAGTTCGGGCGGGTCGAATATGTTTTCGGTGTTTATGATGCTGGGGCTGGTCAATAGCGTACGGCTCCGGCGGTTAGTAAATTGATTTTAGACACGGACTGGCGCTCCAAAGGCGTTCAGGCGTAAAACGGATTTCGGTTCAAAAGTTTTTGAATTCGTTCCCCGGGATTGAGACGCGCCGGAATAGGCGGATCACTTGGCCTCCCTGGAACGGGTTTTATGCGAGCGGTGTGAGTAGTCGGAAGCGGGATGTGTGAGGGTTAACTCCATCCCGGCCAAGGCGCCCGCGAGCGGTCCATCGAAATCCGCCCCTAAACGCCTCTCTTTTGGATCCGGTCCACAGGGCCTGCATAGGGCCAACGGCCGCCGAAGGCCTA
Organism: Acidobacteriota bacterium; assembly: GCA_030775415.1. Classification (GTDB taxonomy): domain Bacteria; phylum Acidobacteriota; class Terriglobia; order Bryobacterales; family Bryobacteraceae; genus Palsa-187. Next base: position 4,663 of record JALYJH010000122.1, read on the forward strand.
TAAAGGAGTGGACAGATGAGTAAGGAATTGGTGATCTCAGCCAACCGGCATGAGACCAAAGTAGCCCTCATTGAAGAGGATCAGCTGGTGGAAGTTTACTTCCAGCGCGCCAACGAATATTCGCTGGCAGGCAGCATTCACAAGGGGCGCGTCACGCGAGTCCTGCCCGGAATGCAATCGGCGTTTGTCGACGTGGGTCTCGAACGCGACACCTTTCTCTACGTTTCGGACTTCCTCGAAGAGCACGACGACTTCGACAAAATAACCGGCGACGAACGCCCCCTGCGCGAGAACCGCGATCGGGACCGGGATCGCGACCGGGGACGAGACCGGGATCGTGGACGCGATCGCGAGCGCGGCCCCCGCGAAGCGCGCGAGCCCCGGCCCGCCATGCAAGCCGCTCCCGACCTCGAAGCCGCTCCAGCGCCAGCCGAAACGCCGGCCGCCGAAGCCGCGCCGCTCAGTGCCCCATCTGCTGTCTCCACTGCCCCGGCGGTCGATCCCGGCAGCGAACGCCGCCCTCCGGAAGCCCGCGAAGAACGCGAGCGCCGAGGCCGCCGTTCCCGCCGCCGCCGCCGTGGGGGTGGACACGGTTTTCCGGAATCGAAATATGCCAGCGAGGGAACTCCGGCAGTTTCATCTTCCGGCGACACCCGCCCCGAACCAGCCGCTCCTGAGCCCGCCCTTGAGGTTGCCGAGGAGTTCGTACCACCGGCTGAGCACCGCTTCGCGCCCGCCGTCCCCATCGTTCTTCCAGGCGAGTCCCTGGCGAAGTACCGCAACGCGCCACCCCCGCCAGACCCGGAACCCAGCGTCGCGGACAGCGCTGTTGAAAGTGCTGTCGTGGATAGTGCGTTAGAAGAGCCAGAAAACGAGTACGACGAACCTCTTCATTACCCGCCCGAGAACGCCCTTCCAGATGCGCCCTTGCATGTGTCGCGGGCAGAGGCGGAGTTAGCATTGCCAGTGGCCCCCAAAGAACCTGTCGTCGCGGCGGCCACCGAAGCCGAGCCCGCTGAGTTTCTGGTGGAAACCCTCGAATCGGCAGAAGTATCGGAACATCTCGCCGGCGATTCCGAAGATGAGCCCGTTGTCGCCTCCCTGCTTGACGACGACGAGGATAGCGACATCCAGGCTATGATTCTGGGCGATGTCGAGGGCATCGAAATCTCCTCGCCGCATGAAATCTCTGATTTCGCTGATGCCGATGACGTCGTTGAAGCCCCTGATTCCGCTGAAGGCGCCGACGCCGCCACGCTCGAATCCGGCAGCGCCTCGGTTCGCGAAAGAGGAGGCCGCTTTCCGCACCGGGTTTCCCGCCGCCGCCGCCGAGGACGTCCGCAAGGTCTCCCTGGTGAACGCCGCGAGTCCGGCGCCGCCGACGCGCCGCGCGGGGAAGTAAGCGCCGCCGAAGCAAATGGCAGCGCGCCGCGCGAAGATCAGCCTCGGCAAGAACGCGGCGAAAGACCCGAACGTTCCGAGAGGACCGTGTCGCGTCCCAACCAGGGCCAGCCCTCCATCAGTGACTTGCTCAAAGAGGGTCAGGAAATCATTGTTCAGATCGCCAAAGAACCGCTAGGCCCCAAGGGAGCGCGCATTACCTCACACATCGCGCTGCCCGGCCGCTACGTGGTTTACATGCCCACGCTCGAGCACATGGGCGTCTCCCGCAAAATCGCCAGCGACGAAGAGCGCTTGCGCCTGAAGCGCATCCTGCAAGGCAAACGCCCCGGCCCCGTTGGTGGATTCATCACCCGCACTGCCGCCGAAGGCCGTACCGAAGACGAAATCGCCGGCGACATGCTGTTCCTCTACAACCTATGGCAGGACATCCGCACCAAAGCCGACAAACGCCCGGCGCCTGTGATGCTGCATCACGATCTCGACATCGTGCAGCGCATCCTGCGGGATCAATTGGCCGACAGCTTCAAAGCCATCTGGATCGACAACGAAGAGACTTATGAAAACGTGCTGCGCTTCGTCGAACGCTTCCAGCCCGCGCTGGTGCCGAAAGTAAAGCTGTACACTCGCGATGCTCCCATCTTCGACGCCTTCAATGTTACGAACGAGCTGGAGAAAGCTCTGCGCCCGAAGGTGTGGTTGAAATCCGGCGGCTTCATCGTTATCAATCAGACGGAAGCGCTGGTCGCCATCGACGTCAATACCGGCAAGTACGTCGGCAAGACGAATCGTCTCGAAGATACCATCGTCAAAACCAACACCGAGGCGATTAAAGAAATCGTCCGCCAGATCCGCCTCCGCGACCTGGGCGGCATCATCGTAATCGACTTCATCGATATGGACGAGCGTAAGAATCGCCAAAAGGTGATGCAGACGCTCGAAGAAGCCATGCGCGTTGACCGCGCCCCTTACAAAATTCTCCAGTTTAATGATTTCGGCCTGGTAGCTATTACCCGCAAACGTGTAAAGCAATCGCTCGAGCGAACTCTCTGCGCGCCCTGCCCGCATTGCGAAGGCGCCGGTTATGTCAAGAGCCCGCAAACGGTGGTGAGCGAAATCCTCACCGAAGCCCGCAAGCTCTCGCGTAGCATCGAAGGCAAGGATGTAATGCTTCGTGTCCACCCGGATGTCGCGAGGGTGCTGAAATCGCACCAGAACAAATTCCTCGAAGAACTCGAAGAGATGCTGCGCAGGCCGGTCTTAGTCAAGAGTGACCCGCAGCTCCATCACGAAAAATTCGACT
>JALYJH010000123.1 GCA_030775415.1 Acidobacteriota bacterium
GGCCATTGAGCAGCCGGACGCGTCTGCCGAGCACCCCAATACGTTTGGGCACTACCTTGACGTATTGGAAGGCTATCTTCCGACTCCCTCCGGAATAGCTAACGGATTGAAGGAGTGGTGGCATCGCGGCGACAACATTGACAGCGCATCCCAGGCGCGCGACGTGCTCTCGAAGATGCACCGGGAGGCCTCAGCCGATCCGACGAACAAAGGTCTGCCTCCGAATAAGTGGAAGGTTCGCCCTCCAACACCGGATGAGCAATCCGTGATCGAACGTGGGATGAACGCAGACCTTGGCTCGACCGAAGGCCAGAATCCGTTAATGCAGCCTGCCGTCAGCGCGACCGGGCACGCAATGAAAGGCGACTACGCTGGCGCAGCTGCCGATCTCACGGGCGGCTACGCCATCCCCGCTGCTGTGCCGGTGCTAGGCGAGAAAGCCATGGAAGTCGCGCCAACAGTGAAAGCGGTCGTCAAGGGCGCGGCGCAGGGGGCGAAAGAAGGCGCGACAGCGCCTATGCCGATTAACGGCCATTCGATGGCAGCGCAGGCAGCCAGGGCGCTCGGCGTGGGTAAGGTCCCAGCCCCGGTAGCCTCCGCCTTAATCGGCAAGTACGGATCTCAGGCGCTTCTCGGTCCATTTATTGGCCCAGAGGCGGCTGGAATGATCGGCGAGGTCGGGGGCGCCGCGGCACCCATCGTTCGTGGCGCATGGAGCGGCGGCAAGCAAGCGCTCGAGGATTTGCGCACGCCGCCCTCCGTCGAAGTAGTTCACTCTGCGTCCTGGCCGCCCGAAGCATCCGATGAAGCCCCGCCAGAGACGATTACCCACAAGGTTTCTTTTGAGAAGCCGGCCAACGATGCTCCAGCCACTCCCCCTGGTAGCGTCCCGGCTCATGCGGGAGCGCCTGCGCAGGCGCTCCCGTCGCAAGACATCTTAGATCGTTTGAAGTTGACGCCAGAAGATTTCAAAGCGCTCCCGCCCGATCAGCAGGCGGACATTATGGCGGTGGCTAAGAGCATTCAATCGCCAGTCGGCAAGCGTCCCGCGCCTCCCGTTGACCTGGCTACGCCTCCGCCGGTTGAGCAGGAGCAAGTCGCAGATGCGCCACGCAAGTCACTCGCTGAAATGCTTGCCGAGGATGTGGCGGCGAAAAAGGCCGCACGTTTGGCCCGGGAGGCAGCGGCGCCGCCTCCCGCGCAGCCCCTGCAGCCCACAGCGCAAGCCGCGCCCGCTGTGGTTGGGCCTGCGTCTCCACTGCCGAAGAATTTCGGCCCAAATGAGGCGAACAATACTCCCGTGCTGCCGGGACATACGGCAGTAGCGAGCGAAGCGGTTCATTCCGCCGGTTTCAATCCAGACACCGGCGCCCCCGAAATTCACTTCCGTAACGGCAGCCTCTACCGTTATCCGAATCTGCCGCCGGCGGCCCTGCGGGATGCCATTCAAAACAACGCTCAGTCAATGGGAGCGTTGGTTCGTGAAAAGCTGCGAGCCAATCCCGAATGGCATAAGGGATACCAGAAAATCCAAATCCCGGCTGCAGATGCGCCCGCACTTCCCGGAGTCGAGCCAGCAGCGCCGCCGGTGGTTGATGCCGCCCCCATGCCGCCGGTTGGCAGTGCTCCAGCGCCGCAGCAGATGGCTCCAGCGCCTTCCGTTCAACCTCTCGCCGAAGGGGGCACCGCTTCGGTATACACGCCAAAAGGAACGAAGGCCGACGTCCAGTATCAACTTGTAAGCGCACCCCAAGTGCGTACGAGTTTCATGGGCGGCGGAGATCCGGAGTTTCAACCGCGCTCCACCGATAGGGCCGGATCTAGGCAGCGCATTGAGCAACGGAAGGGCGATCTGAATCCCGCGCAAATGGGCGATTCCGTGAACGCTGGGGACGGAGCCCCGATCATGCTCCCCGATGGCCAGTTACTCACGCGCAATCATGGGACGCAGGCGCTCAATGAGTTGTACGCCACTCCCAATTCACCGAAGGCTGCGGAGTACAAAGGCTGGCTCCAGGCGAATGCGCAACGTTTTGGAATTGATCCGGCGGTAGTAGCGAGCGAGCCGCAGCCCGTGCTTGTTCGCAAAATATTGACTCCCGGCAGTAAAGCTGACTACGCCAAATTTGGCGAAGAAGCGAACATGAGTTCCGTAGCGCGCATGTCGGATGCGGAACAGGCCCAGATGCTCGCCAAGCGGATCAACGGGCCGGTGATGGATGCCTTCGACCCACAAGAGGACGGAACGCCAAACCCTGAGTTCGTGCGATCCCTGCTGACCGGCCTTCCCCCGGAAGAGCAAGCCGCATTCATGGATGCAAAGGGACGGCTCTCGCAAACCGGACTTCGTAATATCCGAAACGCCATATTCGCGAAGGCCTATCCCGACACATCGGCTATCGAACGGATGAGCGAGTCCACGGATGATAACGTGCGCAACATTTCTAACGGAATGCTGCGGGCCGCGCCTGAATTTGCAAAACTTCAAGAGGCTACGGCCAACGGCGACCGCTTCCCACTGTCGATTGCCGAAGATGCCGCGAAGGCCGCCGAGATCATGGATGGGCTCCGGGAGCAAAACATGACCCCGCAGCAGTGGCTTGCCCAGCAAAATGTATTTGGGCGCGACCCCATCGTAGATAAGCTGGTTGAAATCTTCTCCGAGAACCGTCGGAGTCCCAGGCGCATCGGAGATGTGCTAAAGGAGTATACTAAGGGCGTCGATGCATTAGGAAGCCCGAAACAGTCTGGTTTGTTTGGCGCTATTGAGCCGCCGACCGAGGCTGAATTACTGGAGGCCGCACATGAAACTATCAGAAGGCGAAACGCCGCTAATGAGGAAGCCCCGCTCTTCCAGGAGCCTCAACCGCCCAATCCGCCCGGAAATGGTGGCTCTCCTGGTGCAAATGTTGGAGCGCAACCACAAGCTCAACCTCCAGAAGCCAGCCAGCCCCCGCCCGCAGTAGCGCCTCCTCCTCCGTCGGCCGCTCCCCGCGGCAAGCGCGTAAAGCCCAAACTCTCTTCAGGTAATTTCGAGCCCGGTTTCCCTGGCAGTCCCGAAATCCCACGCAACCCTTACGCCTAAACCTTGTCCGCCGCACCTTTGAATATCGCGTCCGTGTTCCAATCTCTGCCCGTCGATGACGGCGTGAAGGCGCAGGCATACAGCGACTTCACGGCCGCCAAGACGCCGCAGGATTTTCAGCAACGCTTCGATGCGCTGCCGCTGCCCCGCCCGATCAAGGCTCAATTGTGGGATCTCCGGTTCGGCGCGCCGAACGCCCCAGTTGATCCGCAGCGCTTCGTTGAAGCCGCTGGCATGCCTCCCAGTGTCGAAGATGCGTCGGCCCCTCCGTCATCGATGGGTACCGCGCCCACTAGCGATCCTGCGCCTCCGCCACAAACCGCCCTCGATTTACCAGTGAAGCCGCTGCGGCCGGCCCCGCAGCCCGCGCAGAGCATTGGGGCGCTGCCGCCAGTTACCGGAGCTACCGAAGTGGAACCGCAAACGCCGCCGAGTCCGCAAGGTCCGCAAGTCAACGTGCCAATGTCGGCGACGCCAGCCATGAACGCGAATGGTCCGACGTCCAGTTCGCTTTATCAGAGAGTCACGGATATTTCGCGAGCCAACCCATCATTCGGGTCTGCCAAGATCCAGCGCGAAACCGGCGCCCGCCACGCCGACATCGCGGCTGCGCTCGACCGGCTCGTCAATGAAGGCGCAATTAAGCGCACGCAAAACGCCCGTCGCAGCGTTGTTTATCACGCAACCCCGCAGCAAAGTGAGGGCTACTAAATGGAACTTAAACCAATCGAATCGCTATTCCTCGACCTTCCATCCGCCGAGAGCCGTGAGCAGTTTTTTAGCATTTCATCCCGCCACGCACCGGTGCTGAATCGAGCCAAGAAAAAGTGGGCAGACCCGTCGAAGTTGAACTTGGCTCCAGATGCGCGCGTGACGTATCTGGTGCTTGACGGAGAGAAGTTGGCGGAAATCACAATGTCCGCTCTCGAAGCGGCAAACGTAAATTTCCCTGAGAGCGGAAGCTCCTTCGACGCGATGCCGGAAGTTCCGTGGCCATGCCGGGCGCTAGAGAACGACGAAAAGCTTGTAGTCGTCAATGGCGTCGCGATGGTCGAGAAAGGCGCGTCATGAAACTATGCTACGTGCTTCCATGCCCTGCGGTGAATGATGCGCAGGATGGTCTGCTTGGAAACGGAATACCTTATGGCGAGCGTGGTGCTTGGCGTTTTTTGCCTAGCATATTCCTCCCTGATTGCTTTGATAATGTCGGCATCAAGTTTCGCCCATGGCGTCGCCTTTTCGCCAACCGGGTAGCGCTCTGGGTGCCTGGATCTCGGGGCACTCTTGCCGCGTCCAACGTTCTCGAAATGCTTGCGTCGCGCTTCCTCGGTCCACTTGTGTCGGCCTTTTGCAACCATATCGGCAGCGTTGCCCTTGAAGTCTCCAATAAAAAGATGCCCCGGATTCACGCAAGGCGGATTGTCGCACTTATGGCAGACCAGCAAGCCGTCGGGGATCGGCCCGTTGACGATATACCACGACACGCGGTGCGCCTGCCTATTTCGCCATCGCTTTTTCAAATCTCCTTCGTGATGAACGGCAAAATATCCATAGCCCCTACTGCCGATCTTTGGCCATTCCCAACATTCGCCTGGCTTGCCGGAGGGCATCATGGTTAGAAACCGTTGGATGTCTTGCTCGGTGAGGGTTAGTTCTGTAGGATGGTTGGAAGCCACGTCGATCTCCTCTAAAGATCACTGGTTAGCGGGGCGGATGATCGTCAAATCATTCGTTCCGCGATTGCTCTTAACTTTAGCATTTTTAATCGGCGCGATCAACGCAGCAGCCCAGCCCGCCCTTACCACAGTCTCCCAAATCCTCTATAAGGCAGATGGAGCGCCATATCGCGGGTCTGTGTTTATTTCGTGGCCTACATTCGACACCGGGGCCGGCCAACACGTACCGGCAGGGACCAAGCAAGTAAATCTATCCGCGACGGGACTACTAAGCGTTTCACTAGCCCCAAATGTCGGAGCGGTCCCCGCTGGGGTTTCTTACACCGTTACTTACAAACTCGATCTCGGGCAGAGCCGCACCGTCGCCTGGATCGTGCCAGCCTCCGGACCCGTCACCGTCACGGCCATTGAGTCAACCACCTTGGTTGGCCCAAGCTCTATCGTGGCGCTTTCCCAGCTAGGTAGTGGCGGCTCTCTCAACGGGCAATGTCCCGTCTGGAACACCACCAGTGGAACGTGGGTTCCTACTAATTGCGGCGCCGGTGCCGTGACGAGTGTTTCAGGGAGTGGGCCATCGTGGCTTACCTGGACCATCACCAATCCGACGACCACTCCGGCTATCTCTCTTGCTCCGACTACAGGGCAAGCCTCGCACCAGGTGATTGGAACGTGCGGCGGAGCGACTACGTTTGCGCCTTGCGCGTTGGTGGTTGCCGATCTTCCCTCGACAGTTGTAACGGCGGTCACAAACGATACCAATGTGACGGGCTCAATCTCTGGACAGAACCTCACGCTCGGATGGACCGGGACTCTCGCTGCCGTGCGAATGGTGAATGCCGGCGTCCACACAGGGGACTGCATAACCACGTTTCCGAACTGCACCATCAGCGGGGGCGCGATTGGACTTTCGAAGATGGCGAATCTGGCGGCGAACTCCACGATCTGCAATAACACAGGATCAGCAGCTACCCCCATCGCGTGCAGTATCGCGCAAATGCAAACTCTCCTGAGCGTGCCAACCGGTACGGGGACGGGTGTTTTCACAGGGCAAGCGAACACTTACTCGACCGGCCTTCAGAATTTTGGAGCGGCGCAACTGCTGGCGCCTCTCGGGACGTCGAACCCGGCCACCTGCGCCGTAGGGCAGGTTTTCTTCCGCTCCGATTCTGCCGCTGGACAGAACTGGTGGTTTTGCACGGCGACAAATACGTGGTCGCAGCAAACCGGCGGCGGCGGTGGCAGCGTCTTCACCGGCTCGACCGCGACCAACCCCACGTTTTCGGCCACGCCAACTTTCAGTCTCGCCGACATCAGCGTAAAGAGCCCAGTTCGCATTGAGACTGCCGTGATGACTGCCAATGTTTCACCAATTTTTACAAATAAGACGGCGGGCGCCAAATTCTCTATCGTCTGGACGCAGGATGGCACCGGCGGCCGAACCGTCACCTATGGGGTATCGGTGATGAATGCGTGCACCGTAGATCCAACTCCTGGGGCGACCACCACCCAGTTCTTTGAGGTCGGCGCGGATGGTTCGACCGTCAACGGTACGGGTTGCAGCACAACCGGACCCGGCAGCGTCCCGCAACGCTTCTTTGGTACGGCGCCCCCAGGGAGCGTTTCCGGCAATCTCCCTGGCGACTTCTACTCCGATACCACTAATCACAATGAGTATTGGTGTAACGCAGTCGCTGGCACTGCCGCGCCGGCCTGCACCGCGGTAGCTGTCGGGGGGTGGACTCTATTGAATGGCGGCGGAACGGGCGGTACAGCCGTCGCGCCATACACAACGACCGTAACCAGCCAGACCAGTGTAAGCATCACAGCAGCGACGCATGGGCAAGGGACGCTCGCAACCCCCTCGTGTTTTGATAACTCGACGCCGCGGGTTTCCGTGGCTTGCGGTTATACGCGCAACACGTCTGGAGATTTGGTATTCGCTTTCTCGCCAGCCTTCACGGGGCAAATCGAAATTGGCAGCGGCGGCGGGATCAGCATCTCCCCGTATTCTTCGACTGTCACTGCCCAGACCTCGGTGAGCATCACGGCCGCCACGCACGCGCACGGGACTACCCCACGCGCCGATTGCTTCAACAACTCCTCACCGGCCTTGGTTGTATCGTGCTCGTACACGCGCAATGGCAGCGGCGATCTCGTTTTTACCTTCAGCCCAGCTTTCACGGGAACCATAGAAATCAGGTACTAAAACTATGAAACTACTCTTTGCTGTTCTATTTTCGATTTCTACTCTGGTAGCGCAAACCGTCGACAGCGCCCCTCGCGCGCAAGCTACGTTTACAGTGAGCACGCTACCAGCGGCTTCGTCCTGGACAAACAAGACGGCCCTCGTGACGGACGGCTCCGCCGCGGGCGACTGCACTACGGGCACTGGGTCCACTCGCGTTCTGTGTGTCTCAAATGGAACGACGTGGGGGGCGGTCGCGGGTGGTGGCGGCGGCACCACATACGCTTCCGGAGCGGCCTACTGGCCTTTTGGCAACCAAGACCCAACGGCCAACACATTTGGTAGCTTCAGTAACGTTACACGCCAAACCAGCTTCACCAAAT
>JALYJH010000124.1 GCA_030775415.1 Acidobacteriota bacterium
CCGATATTGAAAATCTTCGTGATAGAGGGCCGCACTAATGATGTTAAGGAGGCCCTTTCCGATAGACTCGCGGTGACGCTCGCAGAGGCGGGCTATGGGCGGGATACAGTTCAAGTTTCCGTCCACGATATACCGAGTTCGGCGTGGGGCATCGGAGGCAAAACAGCGCGGGACCTTGGAAGATGACTGTGGAACAACAAAATCTTGCTCGCGGAGAAAATGGTCTCGGAAGACGTTTCTCCGGCCAGGTGGCAATCGTCACGGGAGCCGCCTCTGGTCTCGGGTTGGGGATTGCCAAACGGCTCGTCGGGGAAGGAGCCCAAGTCAGTTTATGGGATTGCAATCCGGCCACGCTGTCCTCGGCTGCCGATTGCCTCGGCGGCGCCCATACCCTGACTGTTGACGTCGTCGATCCTGCTGCAGTCGAGCGTGCGACGCGAGATACCTTGGATGCCTTGGGACGAATAGATATCCTGGTGGCGAGCGCCGGTATCACGGGTCCGAACGCACCGGTTTGGGAATATCCGCTCGCGGAGTGGAGCCGGGTAATGCATGTGAATCTCGACGGTCTTTTCTACTCCAACCGCGCGGTGGTTCCGCATTTTCTGGCCGCTGGATACGGGCGTATCGTGAACATTGCATCGATTTCCGGAAAGGAAGGCAATCCTAACGCGAGCGCGTACAGCGCAAGCAAGGCGGGGGTGATTGCTCTTACGAAATCGCTCGGTAAGGAACTTGCCGAAACCAGCATCCGGGTGAACTGCATTGCACCTGGGGCGGTACATACACCTTTGTTTGATCAGATGAGCGAGGCTCATATTCAATATATGCTTTCTAAAATCCCCATGAAACGATTGGGTACCATCGAGGAAGTCGCCGCGTTAGCTTGTTGGCTTGCCAGCGCCGAGTGTACGTTCAATTGCGGCGCGGTATTTGATCTTTCCGGGGGGCGTGCGACCTATTGAGCGCAAAAGCTCGCTCCAGGAAATTGTTGTGACCCGAGATTGAAGGGCGTTAAAAGAGGAAACCAGAAATGAAATCCAGCCGCCTCGGACGCTCAAGAGGGCTCAAGAGGATTCCTCTGACTGTAGGCGGCATTCTCAGTGTGGGATTTTTGGCGACCATTGGAACGCCGATCGGATCGACATTTAAATGCCACAGTCTACAAATAAAGGAGACCAATACATGTCTAAATCCCTGAAAATGGGCGGATACGTTGTTGCCCTAGCGGTCATCTATGCGGGCGTCGCTTTTGCTCACCATGGCACGGGCATATCGTACGACATGGAACATCCATGGACCACTACGGCCACTGTGGTGGAGTTCCGTTATCAAAATCCTCATCCTTCGCTTATTTTCGAGCGCAAAAACGAGAAGGGCGAAACGGAGCATTGGGTAACGGAGATCCCGACTAGTCCATCCTTCCTCATTCATGCGGGCTGGACCAAGGCGCGATCCGAAGAGGCGCTCAAGCCTGGGACAATCATCACCGTCACGGTTTGCACATCGAAAGCGGGTGGAACGAGTGGAGTGGCTACCAAGATTGTCAACGGAAAAGGTGAGCAGATCGTGAATTCAAGAGAAGGCGACAATCCCCTAAATCAATCGAACGGCGGGGGAAACTAGGCCGTTGGCGGACTGCCGGCCAGTAGGGTGGAGTTTCAGGAAAGAGGAACACGTGTCTAAACAGCGTTCGCGTTCGTTTTGGCAATTCTTGATCCTGTGCGCCTTTGGCCTCTTGTTCATGACGTTCGGCGTCCTGGCACAGCAGAATGGTGGAGGCTCCCCTTCAGCGAAGCCTGCGGACAAGCGCCGGTTTAATCCGCATGACCTCTCTGGGATCTGGATCGGAGACAAGTACGGCTTTAATGCAAACTTTGTGCCTCCTATGACGCCCGAGGGTAAAAATAAATTTGAGGCGAATCGCCCATCTTATGGACTCGCCAAAGGAAGTCCCGCGGCGCTCGAGCAGGTTAATGTACCGCTGGGCCGGCGGCGTGCGGTGCCACCCGCATTAGGAAATGATCCTGCGGGGACCTGCAACCCTCTTGGTCTCATTCGTCTGCTCCTATACGAGTCTGCTCCGCTTGAAATAGTCCAAACACCAGATCGGATTCTGGAATTCTTTGAATGGACCTGGGACCGGCGCGAAATTTGGACGGATGGGCGCGCCCAGGCGAACGTGCAAGCCTACTTACCTCGTTTCAATGGCTACTCGACGGGAAAATGGGAAGGAGACACATTCGTGGCTACTACCGTGGGTTTTGACGATCGCCAGTGGATCGATCATTTTGGCTACCCGCTCAGTAGTGAAGCGAAGCTCGAAGAGCGTTACCGCAGGACCAGTTTTTCAGCGATGGAGTTGTCGATGACGCTCACCGATACTAAGACCTATACGCAACCCTGGACAAGTGACGTGCAGCACTTCCGGTATATCACTAAGGAAGAGACGGCCACGGGAACGAATTGGGCCGGGCTGGCCGAAAATAAATGTGTTCCGCTCGATGAAGTTGACAACTTCAACAAAAACATTCGTGATCCCGCGGGGGGGATAAAGAAGTAAGACGTTCGCCCAAGGTTTAGACGATTGGCAAGTCTGCTGGATATAAGGTGTCACTCTATCGATCGGCCAAAGCTCCATGCATTTGGCCATCGGGTCTCCGTGGGGCGAGAAGCCTTCTCAGAGGACTAACTTTTTGTAACAAGCGAGCCCATCGGCGACAGCGGCAATCTCGGCGGACTGGCCTGGCGCTGGGCTTTTTTTACCAGCCTCTCTTCGACACCACAGGAGAACCACTTGACATTGGGCATTGAGTAGCGGAAGATAGTGATAATTCAAGCCTTAACCAGCTACTCGTACCTGTAGAGAGGGTTTTAACGGACTTGATTTCTGCGGGAGGACCCTAAATGAACTATAGCCGCTTTGCATTTCCGGCCGTTGGAATCGTCTTCCTGTGCTGCGGATCCCTTCCAGCATTTGCCCAGCTTAGTTCGTTCGCGGTGCTGGGTGGCTCGACGGTAACCAATACAGGCGCGACCACCGTCAGCGGTAATTTGGGAGTCAGTCCGGGCAGCGCTGTTACTGGGTTTCCTCCTGGTGTGGTTACGAATGGGACCATACATCAAGCCGATTCAGTAGCGGCTCAAGCAGAGTCCGACCTGACTACACTGTATAACCAATTGGCTGGTGATGCCTGCACTACGGATTTGACCGGGCAGAACTTAGGAGGTTTGACCCTCACGCCCGGCGTCTACTGCTTTACGACATCCGCCCAGTTGACGGGCACGCTTACGCTCAACGCGCAAGGTAACCCGAATGCCACCTTCGTTTTTAAGGTCGGCAGCACGTTTACCACGGCCAGCGGTGCTTCCGTAGTCATGATCAACAACGGATCGACTTGTGGGGTGGCTTGGCAAGTCGGCAGTTCCGCGACACTGGGGACGGGCTCTACGGTGGTGGGAACAATTGTCGCACTCTCTAGTATTACTATGAACACCGGCGGCGGCCTTGCGGGTAGGGCTTTAGCGCGGAACGGCGCAGTCACGCTGGACACAAACCGCCTCACTTTCTGTAGTGGTGGCAACGGACTGCCCGGCCTACCACCTCCCGTCCTTTCAACTGTGAATGTTCCAGCTATGTCACTCCCGATGTTGGCCGGACTCGCGATGTTATTGGCGGGGTTGGGGTGGTTCTATGTCCGGAATTCCCAAGCGCGTGGCTAGCCCGCGTCCGCTCGCTTCGTGATCATCTTCGCAGGTTGCCTACTGTTTGCATTTGGTTTTTTGCTCACGGCTCCAGTTCAGTCTCTCGATTTCAAGTTTTCACGGACGGTGGTGCAGATCTCGTATGGGCTGGTAGTCGCTTGCGGCGGTCATGCCGCACGGGACGCTGCATCCTGCGCGCCCCCAGTGGCTTTGGCGTTGAAATGTGCGACGCCTGCTATAGCGTGAACGTCATCATCCTTTTGCGGTCCGCAGTGCTGGCGTTTCCAGCCTCATGGAAAATCAAGGCGCTGGACGGTGGGAAAGCTTGCTGGTGCTGGACACGATGGCTGTGGGTAAAGCGTGTTCGCCCTTGAACCCGCGACGCGCTTCCTGTTAGGGGTTCGGTGTTGCTAGCCGGTGGCGCAGCAGATTCAGCGGCTCTTCGGAACAACGACTGGCCGCGCTACTCTTTCATGTGATATCCTGCGCTCGCATTTGGAGCGATCCATGACCAAAATAAAACTTTCAGTTCTGCTGTTGTCTTGCACTATTTTGCTGGCACCCGGCGTGTTGCTGGCGCAGGTCCAGAGGCCCGGGGAGTATCCGCGGGGAGAGAAGCCTTCTCAGGCGATGAACTTTTTCGTGACGAGCGAACCCATCGGCGACGGCGGCAATCTCGGCGGACTGGCCGGCGCCGACGCACATTGCCAGGTGCTCGCAATGGCCGTAGGCGCAGGAAATCGCACTTGGCATGCTTACTTGAGCACGCAGGAGCGGCCCGGCCAGCCGGCAGTGAATGCGCGGGATCGCATCGGTAAAGGTCCCTGGTACAACGTCAAAGGCGAAATGATCGCGCAGGACCTGGCGCACTTGCACGGCGACACGATGGAGCTGGCGCATCAGGGAAACAATCTGAATAAGCTCACTGGGCTGACCGAAAAAGGCCAGATCGTGCCGGGTTTGTATGACTATTCCGATCCACGCGACAACGATTGGGATTACTCCAAAGCCACGCGGTTTTCGACTCGCCACGAAATGCTCACCGGCACTCAGACCGATGGCACCGCGTTCACCGACGGCGTCGATCACACCTGCGATAACTGGAGCAGCAACAAGAGCCCTGCCCCGGGAACATCCAATGGAAATCTGAATGCCGCGGATGGCAGGCCTAACGCCCAGATCGGTTTTCCCGACCGCAATGGCGGCGGGAGCGGTTCCTGGAACTCCGCTCATGGAACCCGCGGCTGTGCCCAGACGGATTTGCCGAAAACCCACGGCATCGGCCTGTATTACTGTTTCGCGATTAACTAGAAGGGCGGAAAAGCATATGACCAAGCCACGTACTCACGTAGCCTTCTGGTGGACGTTGATGCTGCCCTATTGTCTGGTGCTGGCTCAACAAAACGCGCCGAACACTCAGGGAGTCACGCCGCCGCCCGGAAGCCCGACGCCGACTCCGGCGCGAATGACTTTTTTCGTCACCAGCACCGGTCTTGCTAAAGGCGGAGACCTGGGCGGACTTGCGGGTGCCGACGCGCACTGCCAGGCGCTTGCGGGTGCTGTCAGCGCCGGCGGTCATACGTGGCATGCCTATCTCAGCACCCAGGCTCGCCCTGGACAGCCCGCCGTCAATGCGCGCGACCGTATCGGCAGCGGGCCTTGGTTCAACTGGTCATTCGCTCAACTAGGGGCGCCGCAAAACGCCATTATTTCGGCGGATGTTGCCGAGCTTCATGGAGACACGCTCGTGCAGGCGCAGCGCGGCAGCAATCTATTCAAACAGTCCGCACGCGACGAGCATGGACAGGTGATTCACGGCATCGGCGATACGCCGCCGATTCAGCACGAAATTCTTACAGGATCGAAGTGGGACGGACGCGCCTACACGGATAACGCCGACCATACTTGTAACAACTGGACGAGCAGTTCAACAGGTTCCGCGCAGGCGGGCCATTCGGATCGAATTGGGAATGGCTCATCCTGGAATTCCTCGAACGCCACAAAGGGCTGCAGCCAGGCAGCGCTCGAAAGCAGCGGCGGGGCAGGCCTTTTCTACTGTTTCGCAATTAACTAGGATTCGCCCATAGATATTAGCGCGCTTCTTTTAGCTCGACTCGGATCAGTTCCAAAAGAGAGTCGCTTAAGTTCTCCTCCTGATGCGCTCCGGAGGCGTCGAGAAAACGCACCTGCTTGGCTTTATACGAAAGCTGATTCGATTTGCCTCCAGCTTCCGTGACCCGCGCGTTGTAATCCGTCAGGTAGACGACGACGGCCTTGGTGTCGGGGTGCTTATGCAGGCCCAACTTTTCATGCGGGCCGACATTGACGCGAATGACGCGCACGTACTCGTTTTCGAGTTCCAGGTGAAAGTGCTTGGGGTCAGTCAGGACGGGGTCGGACTTTTCGGCAGGCGCAGGAGTGACGGAGGCTCCGTTGGGGGTTCGGGGCTCGATTTGCAACGCTTCAAACAGGATGGCCTCCAGGTTTTCACTGCGGTGGCTGCTGGCAGGCGACCACATCACGTAACCGGCTTTATTTTGGAATTCCCGGGCCGTGCCATCGGGAGCCGTCAGGCGATTATGGCGATCCGTCAACATCACTATGACCGAGCCAGGAAGGGGATGCTGGTGCATGATCATGGTGTCACGCGGGCCCATGTGCTCGCGAAAGACGCGGGTCCACTGATTTTCGATTTCCAGGGTGTAGTGCGACGGATCGACGGTCAGCGGATCGAGCGATTCGCCGGCGGGGGCGGATGAGACGAACCAGAACGGTGCGACCACGATTGCAAGAGTTGAGATGGTTAGAAAGCTGCGCATAGGGTAACTTGCATTGAGTATACTCGACCGTTTTGGAGACCGGCGAAACAGCTTTTCCGCGAGTAATCGGGAATGACGAAGCGGGACAATCACGAGGGGCCGGGCTGGCGCCACCTGAGGGGAACACCTTAGGAACGGACGCATCCACGCTCATTCTTTGCACAAACCGCTGGTTCACTCTTAACAAAACACATGTTCAATACGATAGATCACATGAGTGTGGATCAGTCTGACTAGCATCCTTGCCGCTGCAACCGCCGCGTGTGCGATTGGATGGGTGCGCACGCGCCGGGTCTTAGCCGAGTGCCGGCGAGAACAGATGGAGCAGGGGCCTTCTTCGCACTTCCTGCTGGAAGAACGCCGCGTGCTACGCCTGATTACGGAGGGCGCGGAGCTGAAGCAAGTACTCGACGGTCTCACCGAGGGTTTCGAGCGCATGGTTCCCGGGTGCTACTGCTCGATCCTGCTGCTGGATGCGGGCGGCCGCTTGCGCGAAGGATCCGGCGGCTGCTTGCCTACAAAATATATTGAGCAGGTGTATGGGCTCGCGATCGGTCCTGACATTGGTTCGTGCGGTTCCGCCGCCTATCTCAACCAGACGGTCATCACAGCGGATATCGCCACTGACGATCGCTGGGCGGAAAGCCGGGAGTTGCCGCTGGCTTTCGGGCTGCGGGCTTGCTGGAGCGTGCCAGTTCACGATTCAAACAACAAGGTGCTCGGCACTTTCGCGATGCATCACCGGCAACCCGC
>JALYJH010000125.1 GCA_030775415.1 Acidobacteriota bacterium
CAGGCAGGCGAGGGCGGCGTCGCGCATCATCTGATATTCGCGATCGGAAAGAGTTTGCGCGGGGGCGACGGTAATGGAATCGCCGGTGTGAACGCCCATGGGATCGAAGTTCTCAATGGAGCAGACGATGATGGCGTTGTCGGCTTGATCGCGCATCACTTCGAGCTCGAACTCTTTCCAGCCGAGGACGCTTTCTTCGACCAGGACTTCGTGGACGGGCGAGAGGTCAATGCCGCGCTCCAGAATTTCTTCGGCTTCCTCGCGATTGTAGGCGATGCCGCCGCCGGCACCGCCCATGGTGAAGCTGGGGCGCAGGATGACGGGGTAGCCGATGCGGGCGGCGAATTCGAGACCTTTATCGATCGAGTTCACCAGCTGCGATTGCGGGAGCTCGAGGCCGATTTTCTTCATGGCGTCTTTGAAGAGGAGGCGGTCTTCGGCTTTCTTAATGGAATCGATCTTGGCTCCGATGAGCTCGACGCCGTATTTCTCGAGCACGCCGGCTTCGGCTAAGGCTACCGCTAGATTTAACCCGGTCTGACCGCCTACTGTCGAGAGCAGAGCGTCGGGGCGTTCGCGGCGGATGACCTCTGTGGCGTATTCGACACTGAGGGGCTCGACGTAGGTGCGATCCGCGAGATTCGGATCCGTCATGATGGTGGCGGGATTCGAATTGATCAGCACCACTTCGAAGCCGTCGGCCTTGAGGGCTTTGCAGGCTTGCGCGCCGGAGTAATCGAATTCGCAGGCCTGGCCGATGATGATGGGGCCGCTGCCAACGATCAAGATGCGATGAATGTCTTTGCGGCGCGGCATCAGCTTTGTTGGTCCATTAACTTTACGAAGTCGTCAAACAGGTAGTGGGAATCATGGGGGCCGGGGGCGGCTTCGGGATGATATTGCACGCAGAACACGGGATGGCTGCGGTGGCGGAAGCCTTCGAGTGTTTCGTCGTTCAAATTCATGTGGGTGATTTCTAGTTCGTTCAAGTTCAGGGAGTCGGCGTCGACGGCGAATCCGTGGTTGTGGGAGGTGATTTCGACGCGGCCCGTGATTTGGTTCAGCACCGGATGATTCGCGCCGCGATGGCCGAACTTGAGCTTGTAAGTCTTGCCTCCGAGAGCCAGGCCGAGGACCTGATGGCCGAGACAGATTCCGAAGATGGGGACTTGGCCGATGAGCTTGCGGGCTTGCGCGGCCTGGTAATCGAGGGGTTCGGGATCACCGGGGCCGTTCGAGAGAAACACGCCGTCGGGTTTGAGGGCAAGGACATCTTCGGCGGTGGTGCCGGCGGGAACCACCGTCACTTTGCAGCCGGTATGCACCAGGCGGCGCAGGATATTGCGCTTGATTCCGAAATCGTAGGCGACAACATGATGGCGGAGCTCGGCGTCTTCGCCTTCGAGTTCGGAGGGCGAGCAGCGGACTAAGCCGTGCTTCCAGTCATAGGTTTTGGCCGTCGAGACGCGGGTGGCTAGATCGAGGCCCGCCATGGACGGAGAGTTGCGGGCGCGCTCGACCAAGGTTTGGGGATCCGGTTGGGGGGAAGGGCCTGCCCAGAGGACTCCGCGCATGACGCCGCGGGAACGCAGGTGGCGGACCAAGCGGCGAGTGTCGATTTCCGAAATCACTGGGACGCCGCTGTTGGTGAGAAACGCCTGCGCGGTTTCGTCGGCGCGCCAGTTGCTGGAGAGAGGAGAAAATTCGCGCACGACCAGGCCTTCGATATGCGGCTTGGCGGCTTCATTGTCGCCCTCGTTCGAGCCGTAGTTGCCGATTTGCGGATAGGTGAGGACGACGATTTGGCCGGAGTAGGAAGGGTCGGTGAAGACTTCCTGATAGCCCGTGATGGCGGTATTGAAGACCACCTCGCCGGTGCGTTCGACGGGCGCACCAAAACTGCTACCCTCGAAGACCGTACCGTCTTCCAGGGCGAGGATTGCTGGGTTCAATTGGGCTGATTCCTCCAGGGTTCGGGGGTAACTTCTATTTGAACACATTGGGGCGGTGGTCCGCAGCATTTGGCGCGTGGGGCTTCTGTTATCCTTCAAATGCGGTTAATGATGACTATTGTTGTCAAGGGGCGGGATCCGCTGGTGGTGCCGCTAAATATTTGCCGTCGCGCCGGGATCAAGGCGGGTGATCGTCTAGAATTCAAGGCGGCACGCGGGGTGATCACGATCGTCAGCCGATCCCAAGTTGCAGATAAGGAACGATATTTGCTTCGTTCGCTAAGGCCGCAATCGCTGTGGTCGTCCTTGGTGCCGTCACTACCGTATCGGTTACCGGCGAACTCGAGTTCGAGATGGATCCGACTCGCGGAAAGATACAAGCCCAGGGCAGCGATTTTTCTGACGCGGGCACAGGCAGCACAGTGCAGTTCAACTCTATAGGGGGATTCCCACTTTGGGCCATGGAGACAGTGATTGAAGGACTGCGAACCAAGCTAACTGAAACACAGGAAAAAAACAGAGAGGAGGCCTTTAGTGAACTTTGGACATACGTCCAAACTCGTCCATGGGCTCCAGTTTTTGAGCGGACGTTTCCAAAGGCATTGAACGGACCCAATCCACAGCAGGCAACTCGTGGTCAGAGCAGGACCTGTCAGAAAAACGTTGACTGCAGGATTGACTTCACAATGCCGACCGGAAGAATCTTTTAGCATACTAGTGGACAGATCTATGCGCGAAACGCCGAACGACCAGTGGGATTTCTTATCGCAGGCTGAAGACGCACCAATGGTGCCGTGGCGAGACGCCCATTCGATCATGCTTCAAATGAGCGCCCTTTGCAACAGCGACGAAGCTGCTCGTGAACTGACTAGAGTGTTCGCCGCGACTCGATCCGCAACGCACTCGGCGGCGTTGTGCGGCGCGTTACTCACGTACGCAGGCGAAGCTGGGCCACGGAGAGAGAATCACGCTGCTGTTAGCGTTCTTTGAGCAACTCAGGCTAAAAAGCCATCTCGCAACAATGGGCAATCTGATATCCAAAGTGAGCTACATCATCCAGCGCGACCGTTTGGCTGTGGAGCAGCAGGGGACTTTGTGCCAGTTATGCATCTCCGCCGTTGAAATGTGCGAACAGATGCCTCCGGATGAGTGGATTTCAGGCCGTCTGGACGATGTCCTAGAACGTACATCCCTCATCGCCGCACACGGGCTCTCGCCAACGACCCGCCAGACGCCAGACGCCCTGCTCCTGGATAAGTTGCTATATCGCGCGAGGGCAATTAGTGAGCGGGTGAAAACAAGAGAGCACGAGGGGGGCCAAAAGGAACAGCCTGACCCGTCCTTATAGCCAAATCGCAAAAGGCGCGGTTTTCATTGGATATTTCGAGCAGAAAAGGCGACGCGGATAGGGCGGGAGTTGGGGGCGTCGCTCGGGCTAGGCGCGGAATCGCCGGGCATTGCCAGTTCCAAGGAAACACCCGAACAGCGCCGCATCATTGATGCCCAGCTGGCGGAGGGTTTAAAGGATATGCGCGAAGGCCGTGTGTCCCAGCGCTTTGACACGGTCGGGGAGATGCTGGCGTCACTAAAGGGCTCCTCGCCGAAGAAGCCCCGAAAGGCTGTTCGCACCGCGAAATCCCGCCAGCGATGAAGTGGCAGCATTCGAATCGCTCGCGCAACCTCGAAGCGCAGCATCTAATAGTGACCCTGTACACTAATAGCATCCCCGTCCGATGATTAGCGAGACTGCCACAGTCACTTTCGATGCGCTGGAACTTGACTGCGGAGTTACGCTTGCGCCGGTCGAATGCGCTTACGAGACTTATGGCTCGTTAAACGCTGCTAAGAGCAACGCAATTCTCGTCACGCACGCTTTCTCGGGGGACGCGCATGCGGGGGGCGAGGGCGGGTGGTGGAGCAACATGATCGGTCCCGGCAAGGGGTTCGACACCGACCAATATTTCGTGATCTGCGCGAATGTTTTGGGGGGATGCCGCGGGACTACGGGGCCGGGGTCATTGAATCCGGTTACCGGGTGTCCGTGGGGGATGTCGTTTCCGGCGATCACCATTGCGGACATGGTGCGGTTGCAGAAGAAGCTGGTCGAGCACCTGGGGATTCGGCGGCTGCTGGCGGTGGCTGGCGGGTCGATGGGGGGGATGCAGGCGCTCGAATGGGCGGTCCAATATCCGGATCATGTGCTGGCGGCGCTGCCGATTGCGACCACGGCTCGGCATAGCGCGCAGCAGATTGCGTTCAATGAAGTCGGGCGGCAGGCGATAATGGCGGACCCCGACTGGCAAAGTGGAAATTACTATGATAAAAGCCCGCCGGCGCGGGGGCTGGCGGTGGCGCGGATGGTGGGACACATCACTTACATGAGCGACGAGAGCATGCGCGAGAAGTTCGGGCGGCGGCTGCGGTCGTCGGATGAATTCGAGGTGGAGAGCTATCTGAAGTATCGCGGCTACAAGTTTGTCGACCGCTTTGACGCGAATTCTTACCTTTACATCACGCGCGCGATGGATACTTACGATTTGACGCAGCATGGGGCGCTGCCGACGTTGTTTGAAAATATTCCGACGCGGTTTTTGGTGATCAGCTTTACATCGGATTGGTTATATCCCAGCTACCAATCGCTCGAGATCGTGAGCGCGCTGCGTAGCCGGAACTGCGATGTAGCGTATGTGAATCTGGCGGCGGTATATGGGCATGATTCGTTTTTAGTGGAAGTGAAAGAGCAAACCGAAATCGTTCGCGGGTTTCTGGCGAGCACTCTCCGGGAGGCGTCCGTTGGGGGTTCGTGAAATTTACGGGCGCAGCGATTACGCCATTATCGGGGAGCTGATTGAACCGGGCACGCGCGTGCTCGATTTGGGATGCGGCGAAGGACTGCTGCTGGCGTGGCTCAAGGAAAACAAGCAGGTGAATGCGCGGGGCGTGGAGATGGTGGGAGCGAGCGTGCAGAAGGCAATTTCGCGCGGAGTATCGGTGTATCAGGGGGATTTGGAATCCGCCCTGGAAGATTATCCGGACGGCGCCTTCGATTACGTGATTCTTAGCCAGACGCTGCAGGAAACGCGGCACCCGTTGAAAGTTTTGCAGAGCATGCTACGCATCGGGAGGCACGCCATCGTAGCATTCCCCAACTTCGGCCACTGGAGCGTGCGTTGGGCGCATTTGTGGACGGGCGGGGCTCCGAAGACAGACTTGTTTCCGCACGAGTGGTACGATTCGCCGAACATTCATTTCCTGACGGTGTACGATTTCGCAACGCTGGCGCATAAGCAGCGTTGGAAAATTGAGCGCAGCATGTTTCTGGCGGGGGGGCGGCAGGTGAAAACCTTTCCCAACCTGATGGCTGAAGTGGCGGTGTTCCTCTTCACCGCGTCGTCATGACGCTCAAGGGCGACGCCGGGAAGCGGCTGGATCATTTTCTACAAGAACAGCTGACGCAATTCAGCCGCTCGCGACTGCAGAGCTGGATCAAAGAGGGGCGGGTGCTGGTGGATGGCGCGGAGGCCAAGTCCTCGCTGGTGCTGCGCGGCGGGGAACGCGTTGACGTTTCGCCGGCGGATCCACAGCCGCTCGAAGCCGCGCCGGAGGATCTGCCGCTCGAGATCTTGTATCAGGACGCCGCGGTGATCGCAATCAACAAACCGGCTGGGCTAGTGGTTCATGCGGGAGCGGGGGCGGCTTCCGGAACCCTGGTAAACCGCCTGGTGCATCATTTCGCGACGCTCTCCCAAGTAGGCGGCGAGCTTCGCCCTGGCATCGTGCATCGTCTGGATAAAGGCACGAGCGGAGTGCTGTTGGTGGCGCGCAACGATGCAGCGCACCGGGCGCTGGCGGCGCAGTTCGCGGGCAGGACGGTAGAAAAAACTTATCTGGCACTGGTACACGGTAAGGTCCGCAACGAACAGGGGCGGGTGACGGCGCCGATTGCGCGCGATCCGGTGCGGCGCATTCGCATGACGGCGAAATTGGGCACCGGGCGCACGGCGCTCACCGAATACCGGGTGCTGCGGCGGTTCGAGAAGTTCACTTATCTGGAAGTACGCATCGGCACAGGACGGACGCACCAGATTCGGGTGCATCTGGCCAGCATGGGGCATGCGGTGGCTGGCGATAAGCTTTACGGGGCACCGGCGGCGGAACGGATGTTTCTGCACGCCTGGCGGATTGTTTTCACCAGTCCGGCAAGCGGGGAGCGGGTGGAGGTGGAAGCGCCGCTGCCCCTGGGCCTTACTGCATGGCTGGCGAGTTTATAATTGGTATGGCTTCCCATGAAGTATTTTGCGGCTACCTGGTTGTGCTTCGCGCTGGTTTCCGTGGACGGACAGGCTCCGCCGAAAGCGGCTCCGTCAAAACAAACTTCACTCGAGGAAGACGCAGCCTCGCGCATCACGCTGGACGTCAGCCGGGTGAACATGCTGTTCACGGTGTCGGACAAGAAGGGACGCTTCGTCACGGACCTGAATCGCGACGATTTTGAAATCCTCGAAACCAAGAAGCCGCAAAGCATATTGGAATTCACGGCTGAGACCGATCTGCCGCTGCGCATCGGGATATTGATTGACACCAGCAACAGCATCCGCGACCGCTTCCGCTTCCAGCAGGATGCCGCCACCGACTTCGTCAACGCGGTCGTGCGGCCCGGCGAAGACAAAGCCATGGTGGTTAGTTTCGACAGCAATGCCGAACTGGTTTCCGATCTGACGGATTCGAGCGAACAATTGTCCAAAGCCATTCACAGCCTGCGGCCGGGCGGCGGCACGGCGCTCTATGACGCGATTTATTTCGCGTGCAAAGAGAAGCTAATGGGCGACCAGCCGCGCGATAAATTCCGGCGGGCGATCGTCATGCTGAGCGACGGCGAGGACAACGATAGCCGCTATTCGCGCGAACAGGCGCTGGAGATGGCGCACAAAGCCGACGTCGTGATTTACACCATCTCCACCAACATCTCGCGCATTCCTACGGATGGCGACAAAATTCTGCGGTATTTCGCGGAGGAGACGGGCGGGCTGGCGTTCTTTCCGTTTAAATCGCAGGATCTAGCGCAGTCCTTCGAGAACATCGCCAATGAGCTGCGACATCAGTACAACGTATTCTACCGGCCGGAGCCGCTGAAGACGGACGGGCTGTATCACTCGGTGGACATCCGCGTGAAGGGCCGCAAGGATTTAGTGGTGCGCGCGCGGCACGGCTATTACGCTCCCAAATTATAATGTCGCAAGAAATCTAGAAACCATACGCTCGTTGTATGCGGCATTCGCGGCAGGCAATGTGCCGGTGGTCCTGGCAGCGTTCGACCC
>JALYJH010000126.1 GCA_030775415.1 Acidobacteriota bacterium
GCAAACCTCGAAGTGAGTGAAACCCGGGGAGATGCTGGTGGGATATTCTTGAGATTGACCTTCCTGTGGCGCTCCTTTTAAATACTCAAGGGCTGGCGAAATCGTATGGCGCGGCGTTTTTGTTCCGTAACGTCTCGTTGAGTATTCAGGAAGGCGATCGCGTCGGGTTGATTGGGCCAAACGGGTCAGGCAAATCTACGCTGCTGGAGATTTTGGCGCAACGCCGGGAGGCGGACTCGGGCGATGTCTCCGTGCGGAAGGGGACACGGCTGGCTTATCTTCCGCAGGAATCGCAATTCCCGCCGGGGGAAACGGTGCGCGAGGTGATTCGGCGAGCGCTGAAGAGTGGAGGGATTGCAGAAGCGGAATGGCAGGCGCGGGAAGGCGAGACTTTGGGCCGCGCGGGGTTTGAGGACTTCGATGCGGAAGCCGCTACGTTGTCGGGAGG
This sequence comes from Acidobacteriota bacterium, assembly GCA_030775415.1. Lineage (GTDB taxonomy): Bacteria > Acidobacteriota > Terriglobia > Bryobacterales > Bryobacteraceae > Palsa-187. The sequence continues at coordinate 449 of JALYJH010000126.1, forward strand.
GTGGCGGAAGCGCTTGGGGATCGCGGAAGTGCTGGTGCAGAATCCAGCAATTGTGCTACTGGATGAACCGACCAATCATTTGGATTTGGGCGGCATTGAGTGGCTGGAGAAGCTGCTGCAGAATGCTGCTTTCGCGAGCGTGATCGTCAGTCACGACCGGTATTTTCTGGAGAATGTGCCTACGGCGGTAGCGGAACTGAATCGGGCTTATCCCGACGGGCTTTTGTATGTGGCGGGGAATTACAGCGCGTTCTTGGAGAAGAAGGCCGAGTTTTTGCATGCCCAGGCGAAGCGGCAGGACGCGCTGGAGAACCGGGTGCGCACGGAAATGGAGTGGCTGCGGCGGGGGCCGAAGGCGCGGGCTACCAAGGCGAAGGCTCGCATCGACACGGCGCATGAAATGATCGGCGAGCTAGCGGATCTGCGGGCGCGCAGCCGGACGAGCGCAACGGACATTGATTTTGCGGGGACGGAGCGCAAGACCAAACGGCTGCTTCATCTGGAGGGCGTCTCCTATGGATATGACGGGCGCACGCTGTTCGAGAATTTAGATTTTACGATTACGGCGGGCATGCGGGTGGGACTGGTGGGATCGAACGGGAGCGGAAAGACTACGCTGCTGCGCCTGCTGCGCGGGGAGATGAAGCCGCTAAGCGGCGTCGTCGAGCGGGCGGACGGGCTGCGCATGGTGTATTTCGATCAGAACAGGCAGTTGGATTCCGGGTTGACGCTGCGCAGGGCGCTGGCGCCGGATAGCGACTCAGTGATTTATCGCGAGCGGGTGATTCATGTGGCGTCGTGGGCGGCGCGGTTTCTGTTTACGGCCGAGCAACTAAATCAGCCGGTAGGCAGGTTGTCGGGCGGAGAGCGGGCGCGGGTATTGATTGCGAATTTGATGCTGGAGCCGGCGGACGTGTTGTTACTTGACGAGCCCACCAACGATCTGGATATTCCCACGCTGGAGATTCTGGAGGAAAGTTTGCTGGAATTTCCGGGAGCGTTGGTGCTGGTCACGCACGACCGGTATCTGTTGGACCGGGTATCGACTTTGGTGCTTGGGCTCGATGGGCGGGGTGGTGCTGAGCGGTTTGCCGATTACAGCCAGTGGGATGTCTGGCGGGGGGAGCGGGCGCTGCCCAAGGCTCGGCCGGAAAAGGAAACGCCAAAGCCCGCGGCGGCGGCGGGGAAGAAGAAGCCGTCGTATTTGGAGGCTCGGGAATATGAGGCGATTGAGGAACGGGTGCACGACGCCGAGTGGGTGTTGGAGCAGAAGCGGGGGGCGCTGCAGGATCCGGCGATCGCTAAAGATGGGCGGCTGCTAGAACAGGCTTATCGGGAAGTGGAAGAGGCGCAGGCTGCGGTGGACGCTAGCTATGCGCGGTGGGCGGAGTTAGAGGAGAAGATGGGAAGCTGATTCACCGACGGGCAACTTCGATGCGGCGGTGGTGCAGACCTCGCCGGTGGACCAATATCCGGAGAGCCGTGGGCTGCTTAGGGGGCGTCTGCCTTCCGGGGCGAGAATCCGGGGTCGGGCAGCGGACCCGTGGTGGTGCTGACGCCACTGGGGGCTCCGGTAAAGGCGCCGTACCCAACCAAACTAGTGAAGCCCGCGATTATTCTGCCTTCCTATGAAAAATACGTGCTGGTGCATGGCATGGCCAACAAGGATGGGCACTTTGAAAGTTTGCGCCTGGTGCGCCCCGTCAAGCCGGAGACGGATCAGGCACTGCTGACGGCGCTGGCGAGTTGGGAATTTCGCGCGGCAACTCGCGATGGGGTGGCGATTGCGGTGGAGTTTTTGCTGTCGATTCCCGCCAAGGGATTATAAGTACGCCAATGCTAGCGGCAGACCCAGCCATCGATGCCGGCGCGCTTCTCATTGCAGGGCGCGACAGATTCCGGGGCTTCGAGTGAGTAATATACTTTGAAAGTGTCGCCGGGCTTTTTATTGAAATCGTAAATGAAGATGGGATCGCGCGGGGCTGCATCGCCGGGGGCCATGCGGTAGTTCATGGAGACGGCGGCCGGGGGATTCGACTGGCTGGCTGTTGAGCCGGGCAGCGGGTCGAAAACGGAGTTGCGCACCACTGCAAGCTTGGACGGTTTGTCGTTAGCGGAGTTGGCGCGATAGGCGGTGGCTACCATGACGCCTACGTAATCGCGGAAGTACCCGTTCTCGATGGTCATGGAGCCGTCCCCGCGGCCGGGTTCGGGTTTCTGATTGGCGTTAAAGAAGGGACTGCTGATGCCGGTGCGCATGCCCTGCACGTCGGCATTGCGGATGACGATGCTCTTCGATAGATAATTGCCGACCCATACGCCGGAGGGGCTTTCGAATTCATCTTTCAGGATGGACTGGTCGCCGCGGACGGTGATGGTGTCGACGATCAATTTATCCGTGGGCGTGGCGGTCAAGCCGTGGCGCGAGGGATTCCAAGCGCGGAAATTGGTGATACTACCGTTCCAACCGAGGGCGGCTCCGGTCTGGATCGCGCCGTAAGCCTCATTGCCGGCGAACTCGCGTACGGCGGCATCGGTGGTGTCGATCAACTGGGTTTCTCTATCGTCGGCCATGTCCGCGCCTTTGAAAGACGGAATGCGGACATCTCCTAACGCGCCCGCGGCAAGTCCAAAGCCGAAGGTGTCGGCGTTGGCGGCGACGTTGTTGCGGATGTAATTATTGGGGCCGCGGAACCAAAAGCCCGCGCCCTCGCCGCCGGGGTCCGCGCCTGCTCCGCTGTAGCCGCTGCGAGGAGCGAAATCGCCGGAGCTGGCGGAACGCATTGCGAAATTATGATCGAACACGTTGTAGCTTTCGGTGCCGTCTTCGGTGACGATGCCAGCACCCTGGGTATTGTAGACCACGTTGTTTTCAATGAGGCCGTAGTGGCTGTTATGAACGGTGACGCCCCACTTGGGAGCGCCGTCGACGGCGTTGCCGATCAGCGTGAACTGGTAGCCGTTGGCAGGGGTTTGGCGGGGGCCGAAGTCGTGATGAAAGTGAATGGCGTAGCGGCCGATCTGGTTACTGCCGAGCTTGGTGAGCTTGCCGTCATTATCGAATTCGGTATTGTCGAGCACGCCTAACTTAGTGCGGCCCATGTCGCGCACTTCGACGTAGCGCAGGTCGATGTCGGCGCGTGACATGAAGATCATGTGACCGCGCGTTCCGTTGGGATTTTCGGAGCGCACGACGATGTTCCGGGTGAGATTGCCGATGTGCGGCAGGAATTCCAGTTTGCCGTCGCCGCTGCGCGCGCCTTTGTGATCGAAGCGGAGCGGCGCAGCCAGGGTAATTTGGTTGCCGTTGACGGAAGCAATTTCGAGTTTCTCGTCTTGCGGCTGGTAGTTTTCGCCGCGCTGGTTGTCACGTAGCTGGCGGGTGTCGGGAATCACAATGCGGTCGCCGGGTTTCCAGGATTCAACCGGCTGTTCGACGGTGAGTGTTTTCTGGCCAACGAGAGGCTCGGCGGCGAGGCGCACGAAAGTGGGCGTCTTCACGGCTCCGTGCATGGTGATTTTGCCCAGGCTTTCGATGCCAGCGCCGAGTTCGGCGGGATCCAGCGCGCGGTCTATTTTTCGATCCGCGATGACGATTTCGGCGCTGGCCGCAATGGGTTTCGCAACGCTGCCGATTTCGAGATAGCCCTGGTCTTCGACCATCAGGTTGCCAGTCTGGAGGCGCGTGCGGGCGGCGGTGGCGAAACTCAAGTGGCCGCGCACGGCGAGGCACCGCACTTCGCTCGAGGTATTGTAGACGACGCTATGTCCGGCGATTATCGCGACGCGATCCGTCGAGCCCGGCACTTTTTTGGTGGACCAAGTGGCGGGATCGGACCACGAACCGCTGGAGGCGCTGGTGACGGTAGGATTGGCGCAGAGATCGGGCACGCCGCCGGGGACGCCGTGAACTATGCGCGCGTCGTTGTGTTCCTGGGCCGCGAGCGTGACGGCGAACACCACGAACACCAATAGAGTGGCGTCTTTCATACGCTACACCTCCTCTGGCGGGCATGCTTATTTTACACGCTTTCTTGCGGTCCAACACGGCTCACCGGCGCGGAAAAGCGCAGTGGAAACAAGCGAAAGATGCGGCGGAAGGTCCAAATGGTGGATTCCCATTTTTTCAAAGTGGTCACGCCAATACGGTCGTTGTAAGGAATGAAGACTTCGCTGATCCGGTAGCCCAGCAGTGCGGGTTTTAGGAGCAGTTCCACGGGCAGCGCGGGGCCATTGGGATCGAAGGTGATCTTTTCGAGCATGGTCCTTCTATACGCGCGCATGCCGGAATGAACGTCGGTGGTTTTGATTCCCAGCAGAATCCAGGAAACGAAGGCGAACAACCAGTTCGCCAGATAATTCGGAAGCGGCATGGTAGCGGGCCGGGATTGGAGGCGCGATGCGTTCACCAGGTCAGCGGAGCCGTCAAGCACCATGCGGGCCAGTTCCGGAATACGGTCCGCCGGATAGGTATCGTCGCAATCTAGCGTGATCACGACGTCGCCACGGCCTTCCGATAATGCGCGGCCCATGGCGCGTCCGTAGCCTTGCGGGGGGAACTGGCGCACCACACGGGCTCCGGCGGCGGCGGCAATTTCAGGGGTGCGGTCCTTGCTGCTGTCGACGACCAGGATTTCGGCATCCATTTCGGCGACTACGGTTTTGATGTCCTCGATCACTTTGCGGACGGCGTTTTCCTCGTTCATCGAGATCATGGCTATGGTGATCTTGGGCATTGGCTTCCTAAGCGCTGGCGTACTGCTGCTGGTTCAGGCGCTGGGCGACTTTGATGCCGCGCTCAATACACTGATCCATGTTGATATATTCGAATTCGGCGTTGCGGCCGCACAGGGCTACGCCTTGGCCTTCGAAATAAGCTTTTGCTTTGTCGAGGTATCTCCGGTACGTGAAATCCTGCACTACGTAGCCGTATTGGGTGCGGATGACTTTGCTGTAGCAGATCTCACTGGGCTTCATGAGATCCATGGATTCGAGCCCGGCGATGACGCGTCTGAGGATTTCGGAGTCCTCGAGTTCCCAGATGCCATCGCCGGGATTCGCAGTGATTTCAGCCTGGATGAGGGACTGGCCTGAGGGAACGTTGTGGGGACTGAACTGCCCCGGGAACGATAGTCGATGGAACAATAGGCTGGGCTCGGGTACGTAGATGGCGGTGTAATCCGGCAGGCGGGCGCTTGAGAGGCCGATGGTTACGGTAAACAGGGAGTTATAGCGCAGGGCGCGCACGCAATCCTTGATTTCCTGGGGGACGCCTTCGAACATATCGGCCATTTCGACGATAGGGACGGTGGAAACCAGGCGCTCATAAACCTGTTCGCGCTGGCCATCGCTAACCAGCCAGCCGTCTTTGCCGCGGCGGACGTGGCGGACGGCGAACTCGGGCGTGATCTGGCGAACGCGCCGCGCCATCCCGGCGGGGATCGCTTCGACGCCGCCGGTCGACGGGTAATAAAAATGGAGCTGGTGCGTGTAACCCTCGCTTTCGACGCCGACGGCGGCTTTAATGACGTCTTCGACCGGCGGCTTGGGGACGCGGCCCTCCACCCAATCGAGACTCATCTGACTGGCGGGGACGTTCCAGATTTTCTCGTTGTAAGGCAGCAAGTATTTTTCAGCGAGACCGGTGCCGAAAGTGTGATAGATCCACTCTTTAAAATTAGTCGGCGCGGGGTGATCGTTTTTGAGGTAATCGCGGAGGCACTCGAAGCGGTCCTGCGGCTCGAGGTCGTAAAGGCCATTTTCAAAGGGGTATTTGACGTAGCGGCCTTTGAAGAAAATTTTGTTGTTGCGGCGGCCGCGATAGACGTTGTCGCCGAGCAGCGAAATCATGAAATCGAGCGTCTCCTGATTTCGCGAAAACATGATGTGCGGACCGCCGGCATCGTAGGTGAAGCCCTGTTCGCAGACGCTTTGGCAGTGGCCGCCGGGGCGGTCACCGCCTTCGAGGACTTCGGATTCCTGATCGAGATGAGCGGCGACGGTCAGGCCAGCGAGCCCGCCGCCCAGGATCCCGGCTTTACCGGCGGAGGATTTACGGCGGAGCGCCGGTGCTTCGGCGCGCGTAGATAAGATATACCGCCCGAAGTCTTCGAGCCCTTGCGGGGAGCCGATCTCGTAAAAGCGCTCGGTGGCTTCAAAGCCGGCGAGGCGGCCTGCGAGGCTCAGGCGGTTGAGCAGCGGAGCCAGGTCACTGTGCTGGGCGGGCGGAATTTGCTCGATCAACTCGCGGCGCAGAATAGAAATTCCGTAATCGATGAACTGCATGGCGGTCGGCAGTGGATCGGCGGCGTGTTTATCGTAGAGGATCACATGGCCGTCGCTGTAGATCACGTTGCTGCGGTCCCAGCGGCCTTGATTGCGCAGCACCGTCATTAGCGCAGGTTGACCGCTTTCTTCGAAACACCGCCACATCGCGGCGAGCGAGACGCTCAAATAGGAATCGCCATAGAGAACCGCAAAGACCGGGTCGAGAATGCCTTGATCGAACGCCAGGCGCAGCGCGCCACCCGTTCCCAAGAGCCGATCGCCTTCATCGACAAAGACCGCGCGGATCCCCCAGCGGTTGCCGTCACCGACGTAATCCCGAATGGCCGCGCCGCGATAGCCGATGCTGTAGACAACGTCAGTCACGCCTTCTGAAGCCAGCCAATCTAACTGATAATAGACGAACGGCTTGCCCGCGACGGTCAGCATGGATTTGGGCATGGTTTCGGTGGAGGGGCGCATGCGCGTGCCCAGTCCTCCCGCCAGCACCAGACATTGTCGGCGCGGAGGCAACTAATCCCTCAC
>JALYJH010000127.1 GCA_030775415.1 Acidobacteriota bacterium
CGATCCCGTCATGGATGAGATCATACCTTTTTTTCATTGCAATTGGGAGACCCAAATGGGTACCAACATTCTCGCCGCTGGCGGCGCGCTTTGCCGTCGTCTGGTAAACTGCAGAATCATGGCCAGTCGCAGTGTAAATAAAGTAATTCTGATCGGGCATCTTGGACGTGACGCCGAGACCGCCTATACCGCCTCGCAAGTCGCGGTCACCAAGTTTTCGGTAGCGACGAACCGCCGCTGGAAGGATCAAGCCACCGGCGAATGGAAGGAAGAAACCGATTGGTCGCGAGTCGTCTTGTGGCGCGGCGAAAACGTCGCCCCCTATCTCACCAAAGGCACGCAAGTCTACGTCGAAGGCCGCCTCCAGACACGCAGCTACGACGACAAAGACGGTAAAAAAGTGTGGGCCACGGATGTCGTCGCGGAAGAAGTCATCTTACTGGGCGGCCGCGGCCAAGCTGGCGGCGGAGCCGGCGCCGGCATGGACGAAGGCTTCTCCCAGGATCCCCCGCAATCCGGCATGCGCAGCGCCCCTCGCCCCCGCCAAGCCGCCCCCCCGCAAGCCGCCCCGCCTATGAACGAAGGCATCACCGATGACGACGTTCCGTTCTAAAGACGGGCGCCGCCGGAGCTGGATTAGAAGGAATCGGGCTATATAGGAATTGGATTGTTGGACAATTTCTTCGGCAACTCCACCGTCGTGACCGCGCTGGCAGAAATGGCGGCCAGCGGGCGAATTCCGCAGACGCTGCTTTTTTCCGGCCCTGAAGGCGTGGGCAAAGCCACCCTGGCGCGCCGCTTCGCCGCCTTGCTGGTAGGCGACGCCGCCAAAATCGAGGCCGGCGACTTGAGCCTCGAAGCCAACCTCGAAATCATCGCCGATCGCGAAAAATGGCCCTCCGATAAGCGTAACGAAGACCCGCTCTTCTTCGCCTCGCACCCCGATGTATTCACTTTCGCTCCCGATGGGCCGCTGCGCCAGATCACTATTCAGCAAATGCGCCTCCTCAAAGATCGCGCTTCGCTCAAGCCCTCGAAAGGCGCCTGGCGAGTGTTCCTGATCGACGGCATCGATCGCGCCAACGAGCAAGCCGCCAACTCGCTCCTGAAGACGCTTGAAGAGCCGCCCTCGCATCTGATTTTGATCATGACCGCCCGCAATCCTTACGATCTGCTGGCAACCATCCGCTCGCGCGCCGTCCCCTTCGCGCTCTCCCGCCTGGCCGACGAGGAAATGCGCGCCTTCGCCGCCGCCCGCCGTCTGGACCACGCCGCCCGCCGTCTCCGCCTTGCCGAGGGTTCACCGGGCATGGCAGTTTCGCTCGATCTCGAAACCTACGACCGCCGCCGTGACGCTATGCTCGCCCTGCTCCATGTCGCCAGCGGCCTCGAGCCCTTTGGAGCCTGGCTCAAGCATTCCGACTCCCTTGCCGCGCGCCGCAACGAAAAATTGGATTCTTATCTGGATGTGCTCTACATCTTGCTCGAAGACGTCCTCCGCCTGTCGAACGGCATCACGCCCCTGCGTAATGAGGATGTCCGCAACCAACTGCAGCCGTTAGCCCAACGCGTCACCTTCGATTGGCTGCGGGCCGCCGTGGCGCGCGTCGATCAATTGGTTCTGCTGGTGCGCCGCAATATCCAGAAATCCATCGCGCTCGATGCCTTTGCCACGGAAATGCGCGGCGCGGCGTAGATCCACGCTGGAAGTTTGCCCTTCGCTGTGCTATCACAGTAACTAAGAAGTCTTAATCCCCGTCGAATCCCTAGGAGCGCTCCCATGGAGCCCGCGAATCGCAAACTGATCCGTCCTTCTTTTACCGAAGCCAAAGCTGAAGCGAAAGGCCAAAGGCCGCCGTCCCGTGCAGCCGCTGGGCCCAAGCGAGCCTCGCCCCCGGAACAGACCAATGCCGAGAATTTCTATTATCTAAAGCAGATGCAGTCCAAAACGCCCATGTCCTTGGTGCTTCGCGATGGCGAAGTCTTGCAGGGAGTGATCGAATGGTATGACAAAGACTGCCTGAAAGTGAACCGCGAAGGCGCGCCGAATCTATTGGTGTTCAAATCGAACATCAAGTACATGCATAAGGCTTAAGCGCCTGGGTGTGGTGGTTGCGTGTCATCGCCGCGGGTCGCCGCGGCTTTCGTTTCATCCGCTAAAGCCAGCAGGCGCTCGGCGTAATTGAGCGTCCGCTTACCCGCTTCGGTGAGTTGCACAGACTTCGAAAAACGGTGCCGCGTCAACAACGGCGCGCCTAATTCGCGCTCCAGCGCCTTCACGTGCAAGGTCACGCTCGATTGGGAATACCCCAGGCGGGCCGCGGCCCGCGTGAAATTATGCGTCAGCGCGACCATGCGAAAGGATTCAATCTGTTGTAGATCCAGCATACGTTGATAGCTCCCTTAGAGGGCGTTCTCTCCCCGCTCGCCGTTGCGAATACGCACCGCCTCCTCAATCGAACAAATGAAAATTTTGCCATCGCCGATTTTTCCGGAGCGCGCCGCGGCCGCAATGGTTTCGACAATCTGCGGCGCCCGTGCGTCCGTCGCCACGATCTCCAGCTTCAGTTTGGGAATCAGGTCCACCTTGTATTCGGCGCCGCGATAAACCTCGGTGTGGCCTTTTTGACGCCCGTGCCCGCGCACCTCGGAGAGGGTGATGCCGTCCACGCCAATCGCAGTCAAGGCGGCTTTTACTTCGTCCAGTTTGAAAGGCTGGATGATGGCTTCGATTTTCTTCATACGTTCCGGCAATGGGATTCTAGCGATTGAGTGTATCCGCAAACCGCGCCGGTGTCCAATGAAAAATTTATATAAGTGCTTTCAGCTCAATAATATAAGGAATTCATAAGGAAGTAATAAGGAAACCGTAAAGACGCCTGGGCTGGCCCCTCCCATCACGCTAAAATTAATTCCAGTTGACCTCGCGCATCACTTCCCGCTTCTTTCATCTCGCGCTCACCCTGGCGTTTATTGCGGCGGCCACCTTCCTTTCCTACCGCGTGTTTCACGTCAACCCGGCCACCGCCGGCTTCGCCTATCTGCTTTGCGTCTTGGGCATCGCCACGGCTTGGGGAATGGTCGAATCCATCGTCGCTTCCCTTGCGGCCATGTTGGCGTTTAATTTTTACTTCTTCCCGCCCGTAGGCAATTTCACCATCGCCGATCCGCAAAATTGGGTGGCCCTGTTTTCCTTTCTCACCACCGCGCTGGTGGCCAGCCACCTTTCCGATCGGGCAAAGAAAGAGGCGCTCGCAGCCAAACGGCGCCAGCAGGAGACCGAACAGTTGTACGCCTTGAGCCGCGCGATTCTGCTGATGGAGTTGTCAGGATCGGTGGGTTTCCATGTGGCTCAGCATATTTCCGAGATTTTCGATTGCCGCTCCGTCGCGCTCTATGACGCAAAGACTGGAGAGATTTTTCGCGGCGGCGTCGAAGACCTGCCCGGCGTCGAGGACAAATTAAAGCAGGTTGTGCTTCAAGGCGCCAACTCGCGCGACGCCGCCGCGCAGGCCCTGTTCGCTCCCATCGTCTTGGGAGGCCGCGCCATCGGCGCATTGGCGCTCGCCGGAGTCGAGTTTTCCGATGGCGCTTTGCAGGCGCTCTTGAACCTGGTCGCCATCGCTTGGGAGCGCGTCCGCACCGAGGAAGCCGCCAACCGCGCCGACGCCGCCCGGCAGAGCGAGGAGTTCAAATCCACGCTGCTCGACGCCATCGCGCACGAATTCAAGACGCCGCTGACTTCCATCAAAGCGGCCTCCACCACAATGCTTTCCGAGTCGCCGCCGCTCCCGCCCCAAACCCTCGAACTCGCCACCATCATTGACGAAGAAACTGACCGCCTGACGTCGCTGGTGACCGAAGCCGTACGCATGTCGCAAATCGAAGCCGGCAAACTACGCCTGGACCGCCAGCGCATCTCGCTGGACCTGTTGCTTCCCGCCATCCTCACGCAGTCTCAAGCCCGCAGCGACGGCCGCCCGCTGCATTATTCCGCCGGGCCCGCTTTGCCCGAGCTCACCGTGGATCCGGCTTTGATTTCACTGGCGCTGCGCCAGTTGATCGACAACGCGCTCAAGTATTCGCCGCCTGGTTCGCCCGTCGCCATCACCACGGCCCAGGCCAACGGCAACCTCGAAATCCGCATCGCCGATCAAGGCCCCGGTATTCCCGAGCAGGAACGCGAGCGCGTTTTCGAAAAATTCTATCGCCGCCAGGCCGTGAAGGACCGCGTGCCGGGCACCGGCCTAGGATTGCACATCGCGCGCGAAATCCTGCGCGCGCACGGCGGCGAAGTCGCCATCCTGCCCGGACCCGGCTCCGCATTCTGTATTACCATTCCAGTGCAATCATGAACACCGGACGCATTCTGGTAGTGGACGACGAGCCGCAGATCCGCCGCGTGCTGCGCGCTTCGCTCAGCACCCAGGGTTATGAGATTCACGAAGCCCGCACCGGCGAAGAAGCGTTAACGGCCGTGCGCGAGCAGCGCTTCGATCTCATCCTCCTCGACATGAACATGCCCGGGCTGGGCGGTTTGGAGACCTGCCGGCAGATCCGCGCCGGCTCTGAAGTCGCCATCATCATGCTGACGGTGCGCGATTCGGAGCCCGATAAAGTCGCCGCCCTCGACGCCGGCGCCGACGATTACGTCACCAAGCCCTTCGGTATGCCAGAGCTCTCGGCGCGCATCCGCGCAGCCTTGCGCCGTCTCCCTGTCGCGGCCGAATCCGGCGCGGAATCGGTCCATCTGGGCGCGATTGAAGTCAACTTGGCAACGCGCCGCGTCATTTCGAAGACCGGAGAGGTGCGCCTGACGCCTAAAGAATTCGACTTGCTCCGCTACCTGCTCTCGAATCCCAACGTGCCCATTCCGCATGGCCGGCTCCTCCAAGCCGTGTGGGGGCCGGATTACGGGGACCAGGTGGAATACCTGCGCGTATTCGTCAACCAATTACGAAAAAAAATCGAGCCCGACCCCTCGCATCCCTGCTATATCCTTACGGAACCTTGGGTCGGCTACCGTTTCGCCCTGCCGGAAACCGCCGCGTAATTCCTTACACAATCCTGACAGCCGGCTTATGCCTTCCTTACGGCTTTCCGGATAAGTTGTATCTGGAGATAGGTTATGGCGGTGCTCAAAAATCATCCGGCGCTCGAAACCGCGCACGTTTCCCACTCGGGTTTGGAGGTGGTTGTGCTCCACGCAGAAACACAGGAAACGATTGGCGCGCTGAAGATGGCCGCGGATCTCGCTTCCGGGCTGGCCCCCGTGCGGCTGGTAGCGATCCAGGAGGTGCCGTATCCGCTGCCGCTGGATGCGCCGGCGGTTTCCGTGGAGTTTCTGGAGAAACGTTTTTTGAATATGATCTCCGCCGCGGGCGTGGACGCGCGCGTCGATATTCGTCTCTGCCGCGACGCTCGCGACGTGATGGAAAGAGAGTTTGGTCCGCACTGCGTAGTAGTGATCGGCGGACGCCGCCGCTGGTGGCGCGCGTCAGCCAGGCGGCTGGCGCGGCGTTTGGAAATCTTGGGACATCAAGTTGTATTTGTGAATTGAGGAGCAAAATGCTGGATCTTTTTTACATCGTCGTGACGGTCGGCTTCTTCGTAGTGAGCTGGTACTTCACAAAAGCGTGCGACAAGCTCTAGGCGGAAGCGAGGACATTTTTATGGATTACATCGTTGCAGGCGTCACTTCCATCTTTCTGTTCGGGTACTTGATTTACGCGCTGCTTAAGCCGGAGAAATTCTAATGACCACCAACGGCATTCTGCAAATCGTTATCTATTTTCTAGTCATCGCAGCGGTGGCCAAACCCATGGGCGTCTTCATGACGCGCGTGTTCGCGGGCGAGCGCACGTTCCTTCATCCGGCGCTGGGTTGGCTCGAAAGGCTGTGCTACAAATTGTGCGGCGTCAACGAGGGCGTGGAGCAGCGCTGGACGCAATACGCCGGCAGCATGCTGGCCTTCAGCATTTTCAGCGCTGTCCTTCTTTACGTGTTGCAGCGGCTGCAAGGTTTTCTTCCGCTGAACCCCATGGGATTTAGCACCGCGCACGCACCCGCCAATGCCACTGCGATGACTCCGGATCTGGCCTTCAACACCGCCGTCAGCTTCACCACCAACACCAATTGGCAGAGCTATGGCGGCGAAACCACCCTGAGTTATCTGGTGCAGATGTTGGGGCTCACCATGCACAACTTCACGTCAGCGGCCGTCGGCATCGCGATCGCAGTGGCCATGATTCGCGGCTTCTCGCGGCATCAGGCCAATGCGCTGGGGAATTTTTGGGCGGATATCGTTCGCGCTACGGTATATATTCTCCTCCCGATAGCGTTGTTATTCGCCCTCTTCTTGACTTCACAAGGCGTGATTCAAAATCTGAAGCCTTATACGACGGTCACCACTGTCGAGGGGAAAACGCAGACCATCGCGCAAGGCCCCGTAGCGTCGCAGGAAGCCATCAAAATGCTGGGCACCAACGGCGGCGGATTCTTCAACGCCAACTCGGCGCACCCTTTTGAGAACCCGAGTCCCCTGACTAACTTCTTCCAGATGATTTCGATCTTCCTGATTCCCGCCGGATTGACTTACGTGTTCGGCAGAATGGTGAAGGATCAGCGGCAAGGCTGGGCCTTGTTCGCGGCCATGAGCGTTCTGTTTCTAGTGGGCGCCTTCGTCGTCTATCACTTTGAACAAACCGGCAATCCGATTCTCACGAAGCTCGGCTTGGAGAAGGCGGGCGGCAACATGGAAGGCAAAGAAGTGCGCTTCGGGATCGCCGCCACCGCGCTCTTCGCCACTATCACCACGGACGCGAGCTGCGGGGCCGTCATCGGCATGCACGATAGTTTTACTCCCATGGGTGGCTTGGTTCCGCTGTTTAATTTGCACTTGGGCGAGGTCATTTTCGGCGGCGTGGGCGCGGGACTTTACGGAATGCTGATGTTTGCGATTCTCGCGGTTTTCATCGCGGGCCTGATGGTCGGCCGCACTCCAGAATATTTAGGAAAAAAGATTGAAGGCAAAGAAGTGAAGATGGCCATGCTGGCGCTGATCGCTACTTCGTTTGTGATCCTGTTATTTAGCGCCGCCAGCTCGGTGATCGATTTCCCGAAAGGCGGCTACTGGAACGGCGCCAACGGAGCGGCCGTCGCCAACCTCAACAACGGCGGACCGCACGGCTTCAGCGAAATTCTCTACGCCTT
>JALYJH010000128.1 GCA_030775415.1 Acidobacteriota bacterium
GTCTGGTAGAGGAGTTGCGCACGCTGCATCCGGGGATGGAGTTTCAAGTGACGGCGCCCTTGGACGGCCACCCCGCGCTGATCGAAGCGCTGGTGGGACGCGCGCGCGAAGCTTCTGAGGGGATCGCCCGTGCAAGCTAAACTGATTAGTGCGCTGGAAATCGCTCCGGGCGTCCGGCGCTTTGTTTTCGAAGCACCGGAAGTTCAGCGGCTGGATTTCGTTCCAGGGCAATTCGTGTCGTTGACGGAAACGATCGCCGGCCGTGCGATCACGCGGGCGTATTCAATTGCATCTGCTCCCGCGGGGGGCAATCGCTTTGAGCTATGCCTGAACCTGGTGGACGGCGGAGTTTTCACCCCGCATTTATTTGAGCTTTCGCCCGGAGACACCGTGGACATGCTGCCGCCGCTCGGCACCTTCACGCTGCGACAACCGCTGCGAGATTCTTTGCTGGTGGCGACCGGCACTGGGGTCGCGCCATTCCGTTCCATGTTGCAGGCGGAACTCAGGCCTGGCTCGCCCGGGTTCACGCTGTTGTTCGGGGTGCGACACGAGTCGCATTTGCTATATCGGCAGGAATTCGAAGAGATGGCCAGGGATTACTCGCAGTTTCGTTTCTGGCCGACGTTGACGCAACCGGCACGGGGGTGGGGAGGCCGGACGGGTCGCGTGCAGGCGCATTTGGCGGAAGCTCTGGAGGGTCGTACCGATGTCGACGTCTATTTATGCGGGTTGCGTCCCATGGTGGACGACGTAAGGCAGATTCTGAAGAGTATGGGATTCGACCGCAAACAGATTCGCTACGAGAAATACGACTGATGGGACGCACGCTCGCATTGGCGTTAGCGGTGGTTCTAGTATTTGCGGTAGTGGCCGTGATCATGCTGAAGCTGATGCCCGCGCCACTCAAAGACAGCGATTATCTGATCATCGGCTCGGTGGCGACCCTCACTTCATTGTTGGTGCTGTTCGTGGTGGTGGTGACGACTTCCGGCCAGACGTCGAGCGTTTTCTTTAAGCGCCGCAAAAAATAGGGACGGAGCCCGATTATTGTTCCGTATCGGGAATTCCCATTGTGGGGCAATAATCAGGCTCCGTCCCTATTTTCCCTATTTTCCGTATTCGATGTGCAGCCGCACACTGTAGATCCATACTGGGCCGCGATCCTGGTTGTAGCCCGGGTTCGCGACGTGCTGTACATCGATGGTCGAAAAAAGGCCCGGGAATAAGCGGGCACTGTAATAACTTTCCCAGGCGTACTCGGGTCCATATTGCAACGCGCCGTCGCCGATCAGAAAGTCATAACCGCCGTGCGCCAGGTATGAGGCATGGACACCGGAGATGCCACCGACCGTCAGTTCTGTCGCGGCGATGTCGGTGGGGCGCTTCCAGCGCGTGCCGGTCACGGAGACTCCACCGGTAGCCACGCGATCCATGGCGGTGAACGCGAAACTCTCCGTTTTTCCGTCGTTCCAGCCGAGGCGTCCGAATACACCGATATCTCGGGCGATCTGCTGTTCCAGGTTTATGCCCGCTCCGTACTTCAATCGGCCGACCTGCCGAGTGGCGCTGACGTCGGGCCTTGTATGAGTTGCCGCGCTTAAATCGAGAGCCTCGGCGTAACTGCCCGAATCGGTATGCAGCCACGAACTCATCAGCCGGATCGCCCCGGCGTGGCCACCCGGCGAATAGCGCAGTTCGCCTTCCACCATATCTCCGCGGTCACGCAGCAGGCGCCGGTCGAAACGCAGGCCATTCGCCACCTTCGGTTCCGCGGCGCTTCCGTAGCGCACGGACCAGCGCTTGGTGTGGAACTCGTGAACCCAGCCCCAGGTGTAGCCTCGCGTGTCGGCAGGATAATCCCAGGCGCCGTTGTACATCGCCGCCCAGCCCATGAACTGCGTGCGCGGATCATGCGAGTACTTATTGTCATCGAAGAAATCGGTGACCGTGAACCGCCCCACCGTGACGCTGTAACGCGTCATCGGGCGATAGCCGGCGAGTTGGTTCGCCTCGCTCGAAACCTTCTCCCTCTCGTCGCCAAATCCGAAATCATGGGTGAAATAAGCGCGAGCCAGGTAAGGCGTAGGGGTAGCCGAAGCCACTCGCGGGAGTTCACCGTTGGGTGCGTTGGCGATTCCGTTCACGCCACTAAAGCCGCGGCCTCCGGCGATTTCGGGATCGATGTAAAACTGGGTGGAACCGAGCCGGAAGCCGAAGAATAGTGTAGTGGTGAGCGACACGTCGCGTTCCGAACGATTCTGGAGACTGAACGCTCCGGCATATGGCGAATGGAAACTCCCGTGATAATCGCCAATCGAAGTAGCCTGAAAGAACAAGTTCCAGCGTGACGGCGCGGGCGTATCGGACGCAGTATCCGGAGCTTGCTGAGCGAAGCCGGTGCCTGCGCACTGCAGCACGAGCAAAGACAGCAAGATCACCATAGAACCCATCATCGCAAGAGAGTGTGTCGATCCAATAAAGAGGGACGGAGCCTGATTATGGTTCCGTATTGGGAATTCCCATTCTGGGGCAATAATCAGGCTCCGTCCCTATTTTACGGGGCGCAGTTCTACTTGTTTGTAAACGGCGCGGGCGTCGTTGAAGGTGGGGAATGCCAAGCCGGGCAGCTTCGCAGCAGCGGTGCCGGTTGCCACTCCCCAG
The DNA here is from genome assembly GCA_030775415.1 of Acidobacteriota bacterium. GTDB lineage: Bacteria > Acidobacteriota > Terriglobia > Bryobacterales > Bryobacteraceae > Palsa-187. The sequence goes on from JALYJH010000128.1 coordinate 2,665, forward strand.
CGCAGTGATTCAGAAAAGGACTTCTTCTTCTCCATGCTCCATGCGAAGGCGGCGCCGAGAGCGTCGCCGGCTCCAATCGGGCACAGCGCTTCAATCCGCGGCGGCAGCGCTTCGAACACTCCTTCGGGCGACGACCCTATCGCGCCGCGCGCGCCGAGCGAAAGGATTACGCTCTCCGGACCCATGGCTTGCATTATGTCGACTGCTTCCAGGCACTGCCCGCGAGTAATCAGCGCGCGGCTCAGCAGGCGCTCGGCTTCGTGTTGGTTAGGCATGATTACCGTTGGCTTCGCCTCGAGGGCGTGCTGAAATGCTTCGCCATCGGTGTCTAGTAGCGTTTTTACCCCCAGGCTCTTGGCCATCTCCACGATTTCACAATAAAAATGCGGTGGTACGCCAGGCTGGATACTACCGCAAATCATCAGCCATTGGGTTTTCGGAAGCCGCGCTTCCACCTTCTTCTTGATTTCCTTGAGTTCACTCGCTTCGAGAGGCGCGCCCCGCTCGTTTAGTTTTACTGTAAGCCCGTGCTTATCGGAAATCGTCAAGTTCGTCCGGCTCTCCGCGCGAACATGGACCAGATCATAAGGAAAGCCCAAGCCGCCCAGCAGCCTTTCGATGCGCTCACCGGCGGCGCCGCCGGCCGTCAGGACAGCCGCGGTTTTGCCGCCGAAGGAGTGGATCACCTGGGACGCGTTGATACCTCGGCCACCAGCGGCCTCGGCGCGGTCGAGGATATATCCGCGGTCCTCAAATACCAAGCGGTCCGCCGTGATAATGCGGTCGATGGCCGGATTAATGGTGAGTGTGAGGATCAAGTTAACATGGTAACCTGACCGGGCAAGATCAGTCCCACACAGAATTCCGCGGGTTGGCGGCGCTGGCCTGTGTGTGTTATTTCTGGGGGACAACGTATCTGGGAATCCGTGTGGCGCTGGAGTCTTTTTCGCCCGCCATGCTGATGTGTCTGCGCTATTCGATTTCCGGCTGAGCGCTGCTGATCGCTGCACTGGCCACGGGAGCCCGCCTGCCCACGCGCCGGGAAGCGCTGCGCACAGCGCTTTATGGACTGATGGTCATCGGAATAGGAACCGGCGCGTTGGCCTATAGCGAGGAATGGATCCCAAGCGGTATGGCATCGCTCTTCGGTAGTCTGCAGCCCTTTTGGCTGGTTGGACTCGAAGCCCTGTCTCCGACGGGCGAACGCCTGCACTGGCCGTCCATTTGTGGCATGGTGGTGGGGCTCGCGGGCGTGGCTCTCCTGATGACTCCAGGTGGCGGACAAGCCATCAGCACGAGGGCCATGCTCGGCGGCTTTTTCCTGATGCAGTTCGGAGGGCTGATGTGGTCGGTCGGTTCCCTTGCGCAGCGGCGGATGGGCAGCCGGGCGCATCCCTTCGTCAGTGGTGGCGTGCAGCAACTGGCGACCGGAATCGCGTTCGCTTTTCCAGCGCTGCTCGACGGGCGGCACGAGAACTGGAATACGAAAGGCATGCTGGCCATCTTATATCTGGCGGTGTTCGGCGGGATGGTTGGCTACAGCGCGTTCATTAATACGATGCATCATCTGCCCGTTGCACTGGTCTCCATTTACACCTACGTAAATCCGATGGTGGCGGTGGCGCTGGGTTGATGGGTGTACCGCGAGCCCTTCGGGTGGCGCGAAAGAGTAGCGATGATAGTGATCTTCGCCGGAGTTGCCATCGTGAAGTGGACCACATCCCGAGGCCAGCGGCTCGCGGCGGTTTCAATCCCGATCGAGTAGCTTCGCGCCCAGCGAGCCGCCGAAGGTAGGCAGCAGCGTCAGAAACACAAAAGATTCCAGGAGAGCCTTGGTGATTCCCGCAGTAGTCTGAATCTCCTTCAGCGCTTGCATCACTTCCGGGCGTGTGGCGCCGGCTTGCTGCCGGACGGCATCCGCAACCTGTGGATTGGTCAGCATAACGGCAAAGGCCGTGAAGAGAAGTGTCGTAATCAAGAACCCGAAAATACCGGAGATCCAGCCCAAATGTGCGCCGCTGGCCATCGAGAGCCGCTGCCCGGTTTTGCGCTTGTAAAGGTGCACCGCGAACACCCCCGAGGCGACCGGAGAGAGGATAGCAATCACCTGCAATCCCGGTAGTTGACCGAGGAGTACGAATAAGCACAAGCCCAAAGCCCCAGCCATCAACGCTACGCGGACTGCGAGCAGGTTATGAAAGCCGATGCGCGCGGGAACAGGCACCGGAACTGCGGCCTGAGGTGGCGGAGCCGTCTCCTCCACTTCTTCAACAAATACCGGTTCATCGCGCTGCGGCTTCCCACACTTATGACAGAACCGCGCATCGGGCGGAAGCTTTGCGCCGCAAGTACAAACGTCAGGCACGCTTCCAGTGTGTCACGTTATGCTGAGACTTGCGATTCCCCAATCTCGAAACCCCAGTAACCATAGATGACATTCGCGCCGCCGCCCAGCGTCTCCGGGCGGTCGCACGGCGAACGCCGGTGATGAATTCACATAGCTTCGATCGCGAAGCGGGCGCCGCCACGTTCTTCAAGTGCGAAAACATGCAAAAAGGCGGCGCGTTCAAGTTCCGCGGCGCGGCGAACTTCATTTATTCGATTCCTGAAAAGGACCGGGAGCGTGGCGTGGTGGCGTTCTCTTCCGGCAACCACGCGCAGGCCGTGGCCATCGCGGCACAATCGCTAAGAATTCCGGCGACCTTGGCCATGCCGCTCGACGCCCCGCGTTCCAAGGTGGAAGCGACGCGGGCGCGCGGCGCCAAGATTGTCACCTATGATCGCTTCCATGAAGACCGCGTATTGGTCGGCAAGAAGCTGGCCGAGGAAACCGGCGCCACGCTGGTCCCCCCCTACGACCATCCATGGACCATGGCCGGCCAAGGCACCGCTGTATTGGAATTACTGGAAGAGATTCCAGATCTAGACGCTATCGTGGTCTGCATCGGGGGTGGAGGATTGATGTCCGGCAGCGCCATCGCGGCCAAGAGTCTTCGCCCAGGCATTCGCGTGATCGGAGTGGAACCGGCTGACGCCAACGATACTCTCTTGTCCTTGGAGGCCGGAAGACGCGTCGAAATTTCCCCACCCGCCACAATTGCGGACGGATTGCGCGCGCAGATTCCTGGCGAACTCACGTTCCCGATCATGCAGCGGCTGGTAGACCAGATCGTCCTGGTGAGTGAAGAGGAGATTCGCGCCACGCTCAAGTTTCTACTCTCGCGGCTAAAGATTCTGACGGAGCCGAGCGGCGCCGTTTCCGCCGCGCCGGTGCTGTTCAGAAAAATGCCGCCAGGCCTGCAGCGTATAGGCGTGGTGCTTTCAGGCGGCAACGTCGACTACGAACTTCTTGCCGATCTTTGAAGAGCGCAGTGAATATCGCGATCTAATGCGCCGGATCGAGACCCTCTGTTAGCTCGATATAGGTGCCCCACGGATCTGTAATGAAAGCAGTTTTGAGCCTGGTGTTGGGAATCTGCCGGATGGGCCCGTCCAACTTGATCCCTTGCGCACTGAGTTTTTTTGCAAACTCATCCAGATTCGTTACCTCGAAGCCGATGTGATCGATCGCGCGGCCTTTGGTTGGCTCTTGCGGCATCGCGGCAGGCCCGAAGGAAAGGTTGACCCCCGGCAGATCGTCTGCCTGGATCATCGTTGGCTTGGATAGGCAAGCGACGCACGCGCGCTGGCCTGGAATTGCTCCGAACACCTTCGCATACCAGGCCTTGATCCCCGGAATATCTGACGCGTAGTAATGAATATGATTCATCTGTACCGCAGTTGGCAGAGCGGGCACTCCATAGACTTCGAGACGGATGCCGTCTGGCGCGTTGACATACACTTCATTCGGATTCTCCGTCGGGTCGATCTTCAAGCCCGCCGCTTTCCATCTCGCCAACGCCCCAGGCATATCCCGCACCACAAAACCAAAGTGATTAACAATGGACCCGGCCGGGGGTGCCGTCGGCTCGGCCTTGCGCAATGTGATAAATAGTCCAGGAAACTGAATTAATTCCAGCGGTCCATTCTTCACTATGGCGCCGCCCATGGCGGAGACCCAGAATTCCTTCTGAGCGTCGACATCCTTGACGCGCAGGTGCATCTGCCCCATGGTGACGCCGGCCGCGTTCGGCGCTGCCAGTTGCGCCAGCAGGGGCGTGGCCATGAGAATCGTCAGGACGCAGGCGGAAGGGCATCGCATTGCGGCACCTAATATAACAGTGTTCATGAAAGAATTGAGGAATGACGTGGCTGCTCGCGCTGCTTTTATTAATCGATCCGTTCTGGCAAAGCAAAGCCCCCAGGGAGTGGACTGACCCGGACCTCGCGCAGTTCCTGACCGACTCTCCCTGGGCGCAGATGTCAGCCGTGCCCGGCAAAGCGCAAGTAGGGAAGAACTCCGGGTCCAGCCAGCCCATACAGGTATACATAGCGACGGCCGGTCCCGTCGTGAAAGCCGTCGCCGAAAGCGACCGGCGCGCGGAATTGCGCCGCCCGGGCATCATGAAAGCGCTTGCAGACGATCCGCTGTCGGAAGAACGCGCTGC
>JALYJH010000129.1 GCA_030775415.1 Acidobacteriota bacterium
GCCGGTGAAATCCGTTGGAACGCTAAACCCGGGCGCGAAATAATTGAATACCGTAGGCGGCGCGAATACGGTCTGCCCCAAACTCGTCGCCTGGCTCGTCAGATTGTTGGTATCGTTCACCATCGCTCCCAGACCGCGAAGGATTGACGCGACCGCAAACACCGGCTCGCGCAGATGGCCGCTGGTATCGGGGGTCGTCAGTGCCGGACCATCGTCGCCGTCACGCGCCTCGGGATCGAGCAGAATCGCTTTTACCACCGCCCACATGTTCCCGCGCACTCCCGCCCCGTCATCGTTGAATACCGCCGAGATCCGGCTCACATAAGCGGGCGAAGGGTTGCTGGTCACCAGATGTTCAATCAATTGTTTGCCGATGAACGGCGCAACGTTCGGATGGTTGAAAATATTATCCAAGGCCGCCTTCAAATCGGATTCCGCGGTCCCGCCCGCCGGCACCACCAGACCGTTCAGCAGCGTTTTTGAAGTCGTGTCGTGATTCGTCTCATAGGCAACCATCGGGCCGATATAGTAAGACGGATTATGTTTCTGCGCCGTCGCTCCCGGCTTGGTCGGATACGTCCACCCGGTATAAACCTTCGCGAAATTCTGAATCGTAGTCTGGTCGTAAGTGGGGATCGGGTTGCCGCTCGCATCCACTTGCAGGCTGCCATCCTGATTGAGTTGCGACAGGCCAATTGTAAATAGCTGCATTAACTCGCGCGCGTAATTCTCGTTCGCGCGCGTGTTGGTCGCAGGGTTGGCCTTATCGTTGTTCCGCATATCGAGGTATTCGCCCATCGTCGGACTCAACGTGACATCCTCCATCAACTGCCGGAAGTTGGCAAAGGCGTCATTTTTCAAGAGCTGCAAATACGGCACCAGTTGCGCGGGTGTATTCTCTTCCACCGCCGACGCCACGAAAATCTGACTCAGGGCAAATGCCACGCGTTGGCGAAGCTGATCCTGCCCGTGCACCGCATTCACGAAAAAACGCGCCTGCACCTGTCCCAATCCGAAGCCTGTGGTGCTGGGATCCGGATACGGCGTGATGGGAGCGGTGAATTGCTGGTTCAAATAAGTCTGCAGTCCTGCCGCTTGCACTTGCGCAATAGACACCGCGTCCGGCCCGAAAGCCGCTTGATCCAGAAAACGCGCCGCGACATTGTGCGCCACTCTGTGTCCCGACACCGGAGTTCCGACCAAAACGCTTACAGCGTCGACGGATGTTGCGGAGCCCGGGTCGGGATTGGTCACCGTCACAGAAACCTGATTGCCGGACTGCGCGCCCGTCGCCGTCCCGCTCGCCGTCAGCCTGGTAGCGGATACATATGTTGTGGCCAACGGCACGCCGCCGAACGCTACATGCGCTCCCGGCACGAATCCGCTGCCGTTGATGGTCAGGGTGAAAGCGCCCACGGCCACATTCGCCGGAGTCGCGGAAGCCACCGTCGGATACGGGTTCAGCAGGGTCACCGTAGCAGTGGCCGAAGCCGCCGGCGCGGCCGTGCTGGTCACCGTCACGAGCACAGTGCCCGGACTCGGAAGCGCCGCCGGCGGAGTGTAGCGGCCGCCCGCGCTGATGGTTCCCGGAGAGCCCGTGGCGCCCGCGGGTAATGCCACCGTCCAGCCGGCAGTAGTGGGCGTCACTCCCGTGACCTTATCGCTAAATTGAAAAAACGTTCCCAAATGTACGGACACGGCTGTCGGCGTGACGGTAACCGTTTGCGCGTAGACCGCCGTCCACAGACTGAATCCCGCAAATATCACCCGAATCATGTTTCCCCGCATTCGTCGCCTTCCCCGGCTAACTGATGTTACTACCGTCCAGACGAGAACGCTTCCACTAAGTTGACAAGTAAATACCTTAGTACGCCAAAGATCCTCCGCGCCGCGCGCTGTTATCCTTAAATGAATTAGATGCTGCGAGTTCGCTTTGCTCCCTCGCCGACGGGCTATCTGCACATCGGCAGCGCGAGAACCTTCATTTTCAATTGGCTGTACGCCCGGCACCAAGGGGGTGTCATGATTCTGCGTATCGACGATACCGACGTCGAGCGCAATACCCAGGCCTCGCTCGATTCCATCTTCGATGGATTGCAATGGCTGGATCTGGGGTGGGACGAATTGTACCGCCAGTCCGAGCGTTTGGACTTGCACCGTAAATTCGCGAATGAGATTCTTGCGAAAGGCCTGGCCTATCGCGATTTCACTCCTCTCCAGGTCGAAGCGGAAGAAAAAAACCCCATACAGGGTCACTGGCTATTTCATCCCGCGATGCGCGAGCTCTCGCCCGAAGAAAGCAATCGCCGCGCCTCCGCCGGCGAGCCGTTCGTATTGCGTTACCGTGTGCCTCGAGAGTCGCGCGAGGCAGTCACGTTTACCGATCTGGTCTATGGCGAGCAATCCAAAGCCACCGCCGACATCGAGGACTTCGCCCTGCTGCGCAGCAACACTCTGCCCACCTATCACATGGCCTCCTGCGCCGATGACGCCGACCTGCGCATCAGCCACATTATCCGCGGCCAGGATCACCTCACCAACACCTTCAAACACGTTTTGATCTTCGAAGCGTTAGGCGTCCATCCGCCGCAGTTCGCGCATCTGCCGTTGTTGATTGCACCCGATGGCTCGAAACTGTCGAAACGTAAACACGGGCCGGTGGTCAGCGTGATCACTTATCGCGACGGCGGCTTCCTGCCCCACACCTACGTGAATTTCCTGTGCCTGCTGGGCTGGTCGCCGAAGAACGATCGCGAGGTGATGTCCCGCCAGGAACTGGTGGAAGCGTTCACGCTCGAAGGCGTGAATCGCTCCAACGCTACAGTGAATTTCACGGAAGAAGATCCTTACGATCCCAAAGCCGTGTGGCTAAATGCAGAGCACTTGCGCGCGCTACCCATCAAAGAGTTATCCGCGCTGCTGCTCCCCTTCGCGCAAGCCGCCGGCTTCACGGCGGATGCCGCAAAAATGACGGCCATTACGCCGCTGATCCGCGAGCGTATCCGCACGCTGCGCGAGGTCGCCACTACCGCCGATTTCTTCTTCGCCGAAGAACTGCCGCCTTACGACAGCATGGAATTAATCCCGCAGAAGGGCGACGCACGCATGGCTCTGGCGGTTCTCGAAAAAGCCGCTGAAATTCTCAAGACCGCCGCGTTTCATCACGATGCGCTGGACGCCGCCTTGCGAGCCGGCGCCGCCGAGTTGAAAGTCAAGACCGGCCAGATGTTCCAGCCCATTCGCGTAGCCGTGTGCGGGCGCAAAAACGCCCCGCCCCTGTTTGGGACGCTGGTGGTGCTAGGCCGCGAAACTTGCCTTCATCGCATTGGGCGCGCCCTTGAGTTGCTGCCCGCGGGAGAAATATCATGAGCGAAAGCACTTCCACCCCAGCCGCGGCGGCTGCGTCCAACTTCATCCGCGACATCATTCAGGACGACCTGAAGACCAATAAATATGCGGGATGCGTGCGCACGCGCTTCCCTCCAGAACCCAACGGCTATCTGCACGTCGGCCATGCTAAAGCCATCTATCTGGATTTCGGCCTCGCGAAAGAGTTCGGCGGCACGTGTAACCTGCGCTTCGACGATACCAACCCGTCCAAGGAGGAAACCGAGTATGTCGAAGGCATCATTGAAGACGTCAAATGGCTAGGGGGCGATTTCGAGGACCGCGTTTTTTACGCCTCCCAATACTTCGGGCAGCTTTACGAATGGGCCGTGCAGTTAATCCAAGCCGGCAAAGCCTACGTGTGCGATCTCACCAGTGAGCAAGTACGCGAACAGCGCGGCACACTCACCGAGCCCGGCACGGAGAGCCCCTATCGCAACCGCTCCGTGGAAGAAAATCTGGATCTATTCGCCCGCATGAAGGCCGGCGAATTTCCCGACGCCTCGCGTACCCTGCGCGCCAAGATCGACATGGCGTCGAAGAACCTCAACCTGCGCGATCCCATCATGTACCGCATCCTGCATGCCGAGCATCATCGCACCGGCAAGGAATGGTGCATTTATCCGATGTACGATTACGCGCACGGCCAATCGGATTCGATCGAAGGCATCACCCATTCGATCTGCACTTTGGAATTCGAAGACCATCGCCCGCTCTATGATTGGTTCGTCGAACAGCTCGGCATCCACCATCCGCGGCAGATCGAATTTGATCGTCTCAACCTCACCTACACCATGATGAGCAAGCGCAAGCTTCTCAAGCTGGTCCAGGAAAATTACGTAAACGGCTGGGACGATCCTCGCATGCCCACCATTTCCGGAATGCGCCGCCGCGGCTATACGCCCGAGTCTTTACGGAATTTCTGCAGCCGCCTGGGCGTTTCCAAAACCAATGGCATCACCGAGCTTTCCCTACTCGAATACTGCGTCCGTGAGGATCTGAATCAGCGCGCGCTGCGCGTCATGGCTGTCCTCAATCCGCTGCGCGTCGTGATCGACAACTATCCTGAAGGCCAGGTGGAGCAGATGGAAGCCATTAATAATCCAGAAGACGCCGGTGATGGCGCCCGCCACGTTCCCTTCTCTAGAGTCCTTTACATCGAGCAAGACGACTTCCGCGAAGACCCGCCCAAACAGTTTTACCGTCTGTCGCCCGGCCGTGAAGTCCGCCTGCGCTACGGTTACTTCATCACCTGCACCGGCGTCGTGAAAAACCAGAAGGGTGAAGTGGTGGAAGTCCATTGCACTTACGATCCGGAAACGCGCGGCGGTAATTCTCCGCCCGACGGCCGTAAGGTGAAATCCACTATTCATTGGGTCTCGGCCGAGCACGCCATCAATGGCGAAGTACGCCTCTACGAAACTCTGTTCACGAAGGAAGATCCTAACGACGTTCCTGAAGGCCGCGAGTTTACCGATAACCTGAATCCGCAGTCGATGACGACGCTCACCGGCTGCAAGCTCGAGCCCAGCCTTGCCAGCGCCGCCCCCGGCGCCCGTTATCAATTCGAGCGCCTGGGCTACTTCTGCGTGGACCGCGACTCCACGCCGCAAAATCCCGTCTTCAACCGGACCGTCACGTTAAAAGACACCTGGGCCAAAATCGAGAAGAAGAAATAGAACATGATTATTCTCGGACTGGGCGGCCTGCAAGGCGGCGGCGCGTGCGCCGTACTCAAGGATGGATCTATCGTCGCCGCTATTGAAGAATCGAAGTTGAGCCGTGGCGCGCGCGGCGGTGTCCCTGAGGCCGCGGTGGCCGAGTGCCTGCGCCTGGCCGGCGTCGATCGCGATGCCGTCGATTGCGTGGCCGTAGTGCGGCCCGTCGACTCGTCATTGCACTTCTCGCTGCGCGAATTATTCCCCCAGGCCGAAGTCGCCGTCGTCGAACATCATCTAGCCCACGCCGCTTCCGCCTTCTTCGCGTCGCCTTTTGAAAACGCCACCGTGCTCACGCTGGATCACACTGGAGACTTCTGCTGCGGAGCCCGTTGGAACGCGCAAGGCAACCAACTGCAGCTCGAAAAGGAGTGGCAGTATCCGGATTCTCTTGCCTGGCTCTACAGCGCCGTAACGGAACTGCTGGGCTTCCACGCTGCCGCCGACGAACATAAGGTGCAGTGGCTCTCCACCTCGGGCGACGACCGCTTCCATCAGCTATTCCACGAAATCGCAGCAGCCAGCGGACGCCTCGACGCCACTTTCTTCGACGGCCATCGCACCGCCAGCGGCGGCTTCAGCGCCAAATTTTTCGAGCGCCTGGGATTGGAAGATGGCGCCCCTATCCCCGCGTCTCTTGCCCCGGCCATAGCCCACGCCCTGCAACGCGCCGTGGAAGACACCGTGTTAGCCATGGCCGGCGAAGGCGAAAACTTATGCTTGGCCGGCGGTCTGTTCTACAACGCCCTGTTAGTAGAGTTCCTCGAACGCAGCGGCCGCTGGAAAAATGTCTTCGTGCAGCCCGCCGCGGGCAACTCCGGAACCGCGCTCGGCGGAGCCTTCCACGTCTGGCACCAGCGCCAGGGCCATGCGCACCGCGGCGGCGCCATGTCGCTGCTGCTAGGCCCCAGCTACGGCAGCGAAGAAATCAAAAAAGTTTTGGAAAACTGCAAACTGCGCTTTCAGTTCCTGCGCTCCACCGACGACGTGCTCGCGAAAGCGGTCCGCATGTTAGAAGAACGCAAGATCGTCGCCTGGATGCAAGGCCGCATGGAATTCGGCCCACGCGCGCTAGGCAACCGCAGCATTTTAGCGTCGCCGCTCGACCCCTACTCCACCGAAAACCTGAACGTCTTCATTAAACACCGCGAACCCTTCCGCAAATTCGCCGCTTCCGTCCCCGCTGAGCTGGTGTCGGAATACTTTGAAGCCGGCCCCAACGCGATGAACCTGGCCACGGTAGGCCGCGTAAAAGCCCAGCATCGCAAAACGTTTGCAGCCGCGATCCTAGGCGAAGATATCGTGCGCGTTCACGCCGTGGCCGAATCCGACAACCCGCTTTACCACCGCCTGTTGCATGAAGCCGGCAAAGCCACTGGACTGCCGGTTCTCTACAACACCAGCTTCAATCTCTTCGGAGACCCGCTGGTCTCCACCCCCCGCGACGCGGTGCGCAGCTTCTATTCATCGGGCATCGACGCCCTGTTTGTAGGCAGCTTCGTCATCGAAAAATAGGGACGGAGCCTGATTTCGCGTCAAGTTCCCTTAGCTTCCGCCAAAGAAACCGAAATCAGGCTCCGTCCCTATTTTTCGATTTTCTAGCGAGTACGACTAGAAGCAGCAGCCACCGGAACTGCGGCTTGTGGCGGACTCGCCGGTTCGCCGGTCTTCGTAATTTCCGTCCGCGTCAATCCCAGCGCCTTCCGCAGCTCCACATCCAGCTTCTTAAAAATTTCCGGATTATCCTTCAAAAACTGCCGCGCATTCTCACGACCCTGCCCAATGCGCTCACCCTTGTAGCTATACCAAGCCCCACTCTTCTCCACCAGGTTTTGCGCGACACCCAAGTCAATCAGATCGCCCTCTTTTGAAATCCCCTCGCCGTAAATGATGTCGAATTCCGCCTCGCGAAACGGCGGCGCCATCTTATTCTTCACGATCTTTACTTTGGTACGATTCCCCGTCACCACATCACCGTCTTTGATAGCCGCGATGCGCCGGATATCCGCGCGAATACTCGAATAAAACTTCAGCGCCCGCCCGCCCGTAGTCGTCTCTGGGTTTCCAAACATC
>JALYJH010000130.1 GCA_030775415.1 Acidobacteriota bacterium
TCGGTGGGCCAGGTCGCGTTGCCGGCGGCCTTCTGAATCGCGGCCGGTTTCGAATCCACAAACTGCACGTCTGGCATTTGTTGAAATTGCGGGTCGGCGGCTGTGTGATCGCCATGCGAATGCGAGTGGATCACGATCAGCGAAACGGGCGCGTGATTTTTACGCTTGGCCCACCTCGCCATTAGATCCATCACTACCGGCGCCGTCGGAATAATGCTCTTATCGGTATCTCTGGCGACTCCTGTATCCTCGAGCAGCGCCTTGTTTTCCCCAAAGATCAAATACAGAAAAGGTTTTTCCGCGTTGATACAGCCCGATTCGCGCAGAATGTAAAAATCTTCGTTGTATTCGTGCACCTGCCAATTAGGGACGGTCAGGCAGTTTGGCCCGCCGGTGAGCCAGGGTTCCGTCAGGGTTCCCGGCTTCAGATCGGCTCGCGTGTGATTCGAAGCGAGGCCGCAGACCGCTAGCAGCAGTCCCGCCATCATAGTTTGCGTCTTCATGTGAAAGTCTCCTGTGGGTAGCCGCTGGGCGCGTACCGGCGCGGATCATCGCAGCACGTTCCAGCAAACTTGTAGGATTTTAGGACGCGCGAACCGAGCGCTTTTGCGCGACCAGCAAGGCCGCTGACGAAACAACGTAGGAAGGGACGCTTTCGACGAGGAAAGTTGAAGTAAGGCTATCACGCCTCGCGGCCGCTTGCAAGAGACGAATCTCTTCTCCTTTTGTTTATGGGAACGCCCGCCTCTACTCCCGCGCCCATGCCAGTTGTCAATCGGCCCTATAAAGACAATCTATGGACGAACTTATTGCCGGAGTCCGATCTTTCGTCCACAATGTAGCAATGAGATTATGGCGGCGCTCCGTTGTTGTTCGCTCCGTCGCTTATGGAGCCGAGAGCCGTTCGTCCGAATAAACCCAAGATTCTCCCCAAAACACTATGACAAAATACAAATTCGAATACATCTGGCTGGACGGCAAACAACCGGTTCCCGAGCTGCGCGGTAAGACCCTGCTGAAAGAATTCGGGCACCCGCCCACTTTGGCCGACGTTCCCAATTGGGGGTTCGACGGCAGCTCCACCATGCAGGCTGAAGGCAAAAGTTCTGACTGCATCCTGAAACCAGTGGCCCTATACCCCGACATCAGCCGCAAGGACGCTTATATCGTTCTGAGCGAAGTGATGCACCCGGATGGTACGCCGCACTCCACCAACACGCGCGCCACCATTGAGAATGACCCCGACTTGTGGATTGGTTTTGAGCAGGAATATTTCCTGTACCAAGGCGGCCGTCCGCTCGGCTTCCCCGAGAAGGGCCACCCCAGCACTCCGCAGGGTCCCTACTATTGCGGTGTCGGCTACAAATACATGGGTAATTTAGCCCGCAAAATCGTCGAGGAACACCTGGAGGCCTGTCTGGCCGCGGGCATTAACCACGAGGGCATCAACGCGGAAGTCGCGAAAGGCCAGTGGGAGTTCCAGATTTTCGCCAAAGGCTCTGCCAAAGCCGCCGACGATTTGTGGACCGCTCGCTATTTGATGATGCGTCTCTGCGAGAAGTACGAAGTCGACATGGAGTTGCACTGCAAGCCGATTCGGGGCGATTGGAACGGCTCGGGCATGCACACGAACTTCTCGACCAAGTACATCCGCGAAGTGGGAGGCAAGGAATACTTCGAAGCTCTCATGAAGGCGTTCTCCGATAATGTCGGCGCGCACATCGCGGTCTATGGTCCGGATAACCATCTGCGCCTGACCGGTCTCCACGAAACGCAAGCCATCGACAAGTTCAGCTACGGTCTCTCCGATCGCGGCGCTTCGATCCGCATGCCCGTGCACTTCATTAAGAATGGCTACAAGGGCTACCTGGAAGATCGCCGCCCGAACTCCGAAGGCGATCCCTACCAGATCGTCTCGCGCATTCTGAAGACCATCAATAGCGTGCCCAAGTCCGCTATGGTCTCGGCGTAGTCTTTCTCGGTTCGCCCGCGCTGCTTCCGCCGGTGTGCCAAGGCATGCACGTGTGTGCAAAAATAACCTTGGCGCACTCGGCTATTCCGATACCACGAAACGTATTGAGGAGAAAATGAGCAACGACTTACGTGAGTTCCTGAGACTCTCTTATACAGAGTTGGAAGACATGAACCTGCAGGCCAAGGAACAGCGGCTGAACCGCGTTCCCATGGCCACCATCCGCGAAGAACGTCTCAAATACCTGACTGACGAGAAGCGGATCAAGGCAGTCACGGTAATGTTCAGCGACCTCGAAGGCCGCTTGCACATGCTCGATTACGACAAGAAATTCCTGCTGAAGAGTTGGGACAATCTGACGTTTGACGGCTCCTCGATTCGCGGCTTCACGGCGCAGAAAGAAAGCGATCTGCGTTTGGGTATCGATTGGTCAGCCTTCTACTGGGGGCCGGCAGACGTATTTGGCGATGGCAAGGTGATGGTGTTTGGAGAAGTCCTCGAAAAGGACGGCAGCGCGTACGTCGGCGACATGCGCGGCGTGCTGAAAAATTACGCCCAAGCGCAATTTAAGAAGAACGGCTACACCCTGAATGCAGCCAATGAAATCGAAGGCTTCCTTTTTGCGGGCCTCGATGCCGAGCGGCGCTATCATGAGACCGGCAAATTCGAGTATGTGAACACCGGCGGATATTATCATTCGCTGCCAGGCGACCCGTTGCGCATGTTTATCGATCACAGCGCCGAAGTGCAGCGCGCCATGGGATTCCAGAATGAAAAGGATCACCCCGAAGTCGCGCCGTCGCAATTTGAAATTAACTATAGCTACGCTGAGGTGGTGGCCGCGGCCGACCATATCCAGCTCTACAAATTCATTTGCCGCCAGGTCGCCAAGAACATGGGTATGACCGCCAGCTTCCTGCCCAAACCAGTAGTCGGTGTCAACGGCAGCGGCATGCACACCAACGTTTCAGTGAGCAAAGGCAAGACCAACCTGTTCTGGGACGCTAACGGCGAAGAGAAACTCAGCAAGTTCGGCTGGGATTTCACAGACCGCATCCTCACCGCCGGGAACGACCTCTGTCTGGTGCTGAATCCCAGCGTGAACGCTTATCGCCGTCTGGACCCCCACTTCGAAGCCCCCAACCAGATCATCGCTTCGGCAGTAGACCGCGGTTCCATGGTGCGCATCCCGCTCGGCAATGAGCGCAGCATCCGCGTCGAGGTTCGCGCAGTCGCGCCCGATGCCAATCCTTATATGGTGCTGTATTCGATTTTTAGAACGGGCATCGACGGCAATATCTCTAAGATCAAAGACTTGCGCTCTGCCAAGCGCTTCCTGCCTGACAACATCTACGACGCTATGAACGACTTCAGCAAGGCGGAGTGGACCACCAAACTGTTCGGCGCCGACGTGAAGGAACGCTACGCAGATCTGAAGAAGGGCTCGGCGGACCGCTGCGCCCGCCTACTGGGAAATTTCGTGAAGACTCCCGAGGTCCAGTTCCATCACGAGGTTTATAACCAGTACTTATGGAACCAGTTCTAGCACCCAGTCAGGCCAGGAAAACGATTGCTCCAGGAGATGTGATTGACACGTAGGGGAAAACCGTGCGACATTACGCACTGGTAGGAGGTTTCTGTCTCTATGAAGAGCACGATTGTGACGCTGCCCGTTTTAGTGGCTGGGCTGCTCGTGAACTCGCTTCCGGTTCTCGCCCACCACGGAGATGCCGGCCGCTATGAGGATAACGTGGTTGTAATGCAGGGAACCGTGGTCGAAATGCAGTTGATCACGCCCCATTCAATCGTCGTTGTCGATGTCCCTGACGAAACGGGAAAAGTGGTGCGCTGGCAGGCGGAAATGGGCGGCAGAACCGCCATGATCAAGGACTTCGGGTGGACCAAAGATACCTTGAAGCCGGGCGATAAGATCACGCTCACCGGCCGCAAAGTGAAGAGCGGCGCGCCCTATATGAACTTGACCGACCGCGCCAACATAGTGTTGACCGATACCGGTAAGGAAGTATTCCGCACGCCCAACTACGGCACCAACATTCCGAAGCGTCAGCCTTTACAGACGCAAGCGCCGCAGCCCAACTAACTCATTCGTTCAAAAAGGGAGACGCCATGAAATTTTTTTCCACGGCAAGCATGGTGTGCCTCGCCTGGTGGAGCATGGGTGGCGCACAAGCGCAATTGAAGCAGACGGCTTATATTAAAGCGTCCAATCCCCACGCGAACGATCATTTTGGCAACGGCGGCACGCTCGAGGGCCACGGGCTGGCGATCAGCGGCGATGGCAATACCATGGCCGTGGGCGCGCCCTACGAAAGCAGCGCCTCCAAAGGCATCAACGGCAATCAGAACGATGCTTCGCTTTATGCCTCCGGGGCCGTTTATGTTTTTACGCGTGTAAACGGCGCCTGGGCGCAGCAAGCCTACATAAAAGCTTCGAATCCCGGCCAGAGCTACCGCTTCGGGCATTTTGTGGTCTTAAGCCAGGACGGCAATACGCTCGCAGTCTCTTCCTTCTACGAAGCCAGCGCCGCCAAGGGCATCGACGGCGATCAGACCGACAAATCCATTCCCCAGGCCGGCGCGGTTTACGTTTTCACGCGTACCGGCGCTACCTGGGGCCAGCAATCTTACATCAAGGCTTCAAACACGGGTGAAAAGGGAACCGAGAAAGTTCCGGATGAAGGCGATCAGTTCGGCTTCTCTATAGCCTTGAGCGCGGATGGCAACACGCTGGCCGCGGGCGCGATTTCCGAAGACAGCGCCGCTAAAGGCATCAACGGCGATCAAAACGATAACTCCGCGCAGTCCTCCGGCGCGGTTTACGTCTTCACGCGTAGCGGCACCAAATGGTCGCAACAGGCTTACGTGAAGGCCTCCAATACCGATCCCATGGATCTGTTTGGTTACGCTGTGGGCCTAAGCGCCGATGGCAACACCATGGCCGTGAGCGCCTACGATGAAGATAGTTCCGCGCGCGAGATCAACGGCGTTATGGACAAAATGCGGCGCGGCTCTGGCGCTATCTACGTGTTTACGCGCATCGGCACGAACTGGGCGCAGACCGCTTATCTCAAGGCTTCCAATGCTGAAAACGGGGATTCCTTGGGCTACGACATGGCCATTAGCCAGGATGGGAATACCATCGTAGGCGGCGCGGGCGACGAAGACTGCTTTGCCGCCGGCGTCAATCCTCCGGAAAAGTGCGATAACGATTATAAGACTGACACATCCACCGGCGCGGTGTACGTTTTTGTGCGCAGCGGCGGCACCTGGACGCAGCAGGCCTTCATCAAAGCGTCTCACCCGGGTAAAGAAGATTGGTTCGGTTCTCGCCTGAATCTCAGCGGCGACGGCAATACACTGGGCGTCTGCGCGCAACTCGAGAACGGCAATTCCAAGGGCATCAACGGCAATGAGAAGGATGTTTCGGCCGAAGATTCAGGTGCGTTGTACTTATTCACGCGCACGGGCACAACTTGGGTGCAGAAGGCTTATGTCAAGGGTTCCAACACCAGGGCCTACGACGAGTTCGCCTCCTCGGTAGCGTTCAGCCGGGACGGCAAGATCATGGCCGTCGGCGCGCGCGGAGAAGCGAGCAGCGCCAAGGGCATCAACGGAAATCAGAACGATACCTCCGCCATGGGCGCCGGCGCGGTTTACGTTTTTTCCAACCAATAAAGCGCTACCGGCTGAACAGCGTCGCGAAATGATGCGAGAACACCGGAGGATGAATGTAGCCAATCCCCCGTCCGGCGCATACGATCGCGAGCCATAAGATCAAAGAACACACAGCCGCCAGCTTTACTCCGCTCGGCGCCGCCACGCGGTTGTAAACGCGCGGACGAAAAACGATGGCGTGCACCGTGACTAACAAAAACAGCACCACTTTAGTTCGAAAAAACAGGTTGTAGTAGTATTCTTCCGCCTTGATGCCGAACATCAGGAACCCAAAAGTGGCCACGCACAGGAAGCCGATGCGCTTGGGCATGCGCATTTCATCGACGACGCTCTGCACTGAATGCCCACGCAGCGCCCACCCCAGCAAACGCAGGTCCGTCATGACTACCGCGGCGGCGAACAGCGCGATCGAGGAAACATGGAGCGCCAGCAGGATCTCATAGCCGTGATCCGATTCGCGGAGAAAACGAAACAGCCCGGTGTTTTGCAGCCAAATCGCCAGCGAGAGCAACATCCCGGCGCCTACTCGAAGCTCAAACCAGGCTTGACGAATTCGATGAAGATCCCGCCGAATACCACACCCACCCAGAGCGCTATCGACACCATCGCCACCAGTTTGCCGAGGCCCGGCGAGGGATTTCCCAGAACCACTTTGCGATGGATCGTATAGTGAAATACGATTGCCAGCAGCAGGCAAGTGATCTTGAAAAGAAAAGACACGTTGAGGTAAAACTTGTCAGGGTCGGTGGCGTATAGCAGCAGCCCTGAAAAGAGAGCCAGCGACAACGCGATCAGCGTGGCCCCCCGGGTATCTTTCGTAAGCTGACCGGCGGTCTGCGCCCGCAATCCCAAGCCGAGTAGTCGAAAATCCACCAGCGCGACCGTTCCGATAGCGGTTGCGAAGCTTGAGATATGCAGCACTTCGAGGATGGGAAAAGTCCACGGCGAAGTATTCAGTGGATTTTCGATGAACATGCGGCGCGTTAGCGTTTGGCCGGCGCGACGGGCGCGGCAGGCTTGGCAAACTTCGCGGGATCGATCGGGACATTGGCCTGTAAACTCGCCAATTCTACATTTTCACGGCCGTCCAGCCAGCCGAACGTCCATTTGAAGGGCATCTTGATGCCCCCGACATCACGGTAATCCGAGTAGTCGATTTGCGTGGGAATGCGTCCCACTGGCGAATTGGCGAAGCGCAGGACGCGTACCAGCAAGCCCGACTCATCGTCGAAATACAGAGTTGCGATGGCGCCATTTGCCGTCGTGCCCTGCACCACCTGCACCTTGCGGTCGTTGACGATGCTGCTGCGTCCTACGCGCCATTTGCTGAGCGCCTGCTTGATCTGCGCGGGGAATGCGATTTCTGCGTCCAGTTTGGCGCCCGCCAGCTCGCCGCCCGTGAGCGGATATACCGTCACCGGCCGCAGCGGTTCCGCATGCCAGGCCATGCTTCCATCGACGGTAATGACGTTGTCTCCACTACGCGTA
>JALYJH010000131.1 GCA_030775415.1 Acidobacteriota bacterium
CACTATTTCGCTGGGTAGGTTTTGCTGTATTTGTTGCGGGGGTTGAAGAGGTTGAAGGAGCCGTCCGGGGACGCGGACAATTTCAAGTAATTGCCTTCGGATTGGTCGTCTAAGTTGGCAATGAAGGGGTCGGCGGGGTTGTATTCTTTGCCTCCGGTTAGCGAGAAGTGCAGTTGCCAGATGTCTTCTAGCCCAGGCATTGCGTGAAGCAAGTTCCAGGCGTCGGGGAGGCCGCCTTTGCGGGGCCCGTTGTCCATCACGATGACGCGCGGGGCCAGGGCGTAAACGGATTTCGGCGACACGTGCGTGGCGTGGTGCGCGGTCAGGTAGACGTCCACTTTCCCTACCTTGTTATCGGGACATTCGAGCGCTAGTTCTTCGTTCCAGATGATGTCACCGGGGTCGACGAAGCGGAATTTACCGTACTGGATGAGCACGCCGGCGGACTGCGGATTCTCGCCGGTTTCTCCGCTGACGGGGGAGAGGCCGGAGCAGTTGGGGTTCGGGTCGCCTTTACGGTCGAGGTGGCGTCCGGCGGCGGTCAGGACGGTGATGTCCAGGCCTTTGATGGGGATTTTGTCGCCGGGGGCGATGACTTTATGCGGGGAAGCGGCGATGGCTTTTGGGTACGGCTCGGGATACTTGTCTTCGTCTTCAACACTGGGGCCGTGGTCGAGGAAATTCGCCACGGGTATGCGTTCTAACAAGTTTGGGACGCCGCCTACGTGGTCGGGGTGAAAGTGGGTGATGAGCAGCGTGTCGATTTTCTTGACGCCGGCGGCCTTGGCGGCGGCGGAGATACGAATGGCGTCGCGCCCGCTATTGCCGGCGTATCCGGTGTCGATCAAAAAAGCCTGGCCGGAGGGCGGGACGATGAGAGTGGACTGGCCTCCTTCGACATCGATGAAATAAATATCCAGCGTCTTGGCGGCTTGGGCGGTGACGGCTAATGCGGTAAGGAGCAGAACGCGTACGAGGACCAGGCGGTTGGGGTGAACTTCTCTCATGGCCGTATCGTACAGGATAATGGAGCCGGACCAAAATCGAAATGCCTTTTTGTTGCAGTTGCGGGAAGGCGGCGGGGGACGCGGACAAGTTCTGCGCGATCTGCGGGGCTCCGCAGCCGGTGACGGGGGGCGCGGGGCAAGCTCCGGCGGCGGGTTTCCTAGGTGAAGTGAGCGGCAAGAATGCGGCGTTATTGTGCTACATCCCTTGGCTAGGATGGATTGCGGCGATTATTGTTCTGGCGAGCCGGCGCTATCGGCGCGACACCGCGGATGCGCGCGAAGTGCGGTTTCACGCGTTTCAAGGATTGTACTTGTTCGTGGCTTGGCTGATTGTCGATTGGGTGGTTTCGCCGGTGCTGCGCTTGAGCATGCTGGGAATGGGGCATGCGTTCGGACCGTTGGGCGGGCTGCTGCATTTACTGGTGCTGGCGGCGTGGATCGTGATGATCGTGAAAGTGAGCCAGGGGGAGCATTACGGCCTGCCGATTATCGGGGAGATGGCGGAGCGGTCCGTAGAGGAGCAGCGGGCGTGTTGACACCGTGATGTCTACCCGGTTAGCATCAAGCTGTGCGGACGACTCTTTCTCTGGACGACGACATCGCCCATCTTCTGAATCAGGAGATGCGGCGTTCGGGACTTTCCTTTAAGGAAGCGGTCAACCAATATTTGCGGCTGGGATTGATCGCGAGTAAGCGGCCGGCGCGGAAGAAGTTTGTGGTGAAACCATTGGCCATGGGCCTGTCGCCGGGGCTGAGCTACGACAACGTAGAAGAACTGATCGAGGCTCTTGAGGGTCCCTTGCACCGGTGATTGTTGTCGACGCAAATCTTCTCCTTTACGCTTACGACCCGGGTTCTCCGCATCACCATGCGGCGCAAGAATGGATCGCGGAGGCGTTTTCGGGCGGTGAGATCGTTGGCATCCCGTGGCAAACCGTGGGAGCATTTCTTAGGATCACCACCAACTCCAAACTGCCCGGTCAACGTGTCACGTTAGAACATGCAATCGAGGTTATCGATGCGTGGGCGGAGCAGCCCAACGTGCGGTTTCTCGCTCCTGGCGAGCGTCATTGGGATCTCTTGCGTCAGATGATGACCGAGGGTCAAGCGCGCGGGCCGCTGCTCACGGATGCGCAGCTGGCGGCGATCACGATCGAGTACGGCGGCGTCCTGCACACGACCGATCGGGACTTCGCGCGATTTCCGGGGCTGCGCTGGGTGAATCCGCTGGCCTAAGCAGATCCGAACCTCTCGGCGGCGCGGGCTTGGGCTTTTAGGGCTTCCTGTTCGCGGTTTTTGGCCGGGGCGCTGGTTTGCAGCGAGTGCAGCAGCAGACGGGTGGAAATGGCGGCGATTTCGTCTACTGCTGCCTGAAAAGTAGCCTCATTTGCTTTCGAAGGCTTGTTGAGGCCGCTGATTTTTCTTACGAACTGGAGCGAGGCGGCTCGGATCTCATCTTCCGTGACGGGCGGGTCGAAGTTGAACAGCGTCTTGATGTTTCTGCACATTTTGGCCTCAACGCGATTATATAAGGTGCGAGGAATCGGGCTCTCGCGCCACTAGTGTTCGATGGCGCTTTCGCGGACTCGCTCGGCTGCGGTATTCGGAATTGATGCGCATTTTATCGACGTCGAGGTGGATATGTATCCGGGGGCGGGGCGCGACTTCATCACCGTGGGCATGCCGGATATGGCGGTGCGGGAGAGCCGCGAGCGCATCAAGAGCGCGCTGCTGAATTCGGGATTTGGGTATCCCAACAAATCCGTCACGATTAATCTGGCGCCCGCGAACGTAAAAAAAGAAGGCGCTGGGTTCGATTTACCAATGGCGCTGGGGATATTGGGGGCGATGGGAGTGGTTACGCCTCCGGAAGATCACTTGTTCGTTGGCGAGTTGTCGCTCGATGGCACGCTGCGGCCGGTGCGCGGTGCGTTGTCGATTGCGGTGGCGGCGCAGAAGATGGGGCTGCGAAATTTAGTAGTGCCGGCGGAGAATGGGGCGGAGGCGGCGATGGCGGGGGGCGTGCGGGTGTTTGCGCTCCAGCATCTGGCGGAGGTGGTGGCGTTCTTACAGCAATCCGATAAATTTCAGCCGGTGACGCGGACGTTGGCCGTGCCGGGGCTGGACCGTTGCGCGACGATTGCGGATTTCAAAGATGTCCGCGGGCAGAACACGGCGAAACGAGCTTTAGAAGTGGCGGCGGCGGGATCGCATAACGTTCTGATGATCGGACCGCCGGGGTCAGGGAAGACGATGCTGGCGAAACGCTTCCCGGGAATATTGCCGCCCCTTACTTTTCAGGAGGCGATTGAGACGACACAGATCCACAGCGTAGCGGGGACGCTGCCCAAGGGCGTGGGATTCCTGAGCGTGCGGCCGTTTCGAGCGCCCCATCACACGGTGTCGGATGCGGGGTTGCTCGGCGGGGGATCGGGCGTGCCGCGGCCGGGCGAAGTGAGCCTGGCGCATCATGGCGTTTTATTTCTGGACGAGTTGCCTGAATTCGCCCGCAACGTTTTGGAATTATTGCGGCAACCGCTGGAGGAACGTGCGGTGTCTCTGGCGCGAAGCTCCATGACGCTGACCTTCCCGGCCAGTTTTTTGTTGATTGGCGCGCTGAATCCTTGTCCTTGCGGATTTTTTGGCGATCCTACGCGGGAGTGCCGCTGTACGGGCGCGATCATTCAGCGCTATCTGGGGAAGTTGAGCGGGCCGCTGCTCGACCGCATCGATATGCACATTGAAGTTCCCGCGGTGCCGTATCAGGAACTGCGCGGGAAAGACGCGGGAGTGACGTCCGCGATGATGCGCGAGCGGGTGTGCGCCGCGCGCGACCTGCAACAGGCGCGCGGCTATTACAACGCTCACATCCCCGCCGGCGAATTGCGCAAGCTGTGCGAGCTGGACGCGGCGGGCGAGCGCACGCTCGAAATGGCGGTGCGGCGCATGGGACTGAGCGCACGCGCGCACGATCGCATTTTAAAAGTCGCGCGCACGATCGCGGATCTGGACCAGGCTCCCGGGGTGAGCGCGAAGCATCTGGCGGAAGCGGTGCAGTACCGCAGCCTGGACCGGAATTACTGGCAGTAAAGAGCGCCTGAGGCGGCTTCCGAGCAACTGCGGCGCGACCAGCGGCGTCCACCCCCTTGACACAGGCGCGAGGAGGAATATCATTCACTCGGAGGTCGTAATGGCACTGACTGACACTGTTCGCGCGGTTCTGGACCACAAAGGGGTGGGCGTCTGCGCTGTTGGGCCGGAGACGCCGGTTTATGAAGCTCTGGAAATCATGGCGGATAAAGATATCGGCGCACTCCTGGTGATGGAGGAAGCCGATCTGTGTGGAGTTTTTTCGGAACGCGACTACGCTCGCAAGTTGATTCTGCAGGGCAAGGCTTCGCGCGACACTACCGTGGGTGAGATCATGACCAGCCCTCCTATTTGCGCGACTCTGGAGCAGAGCGTCGACGATTGCCTGCGGGTGATGACGGACCGGAGGGTGAGGCATCTGCCAGTAGTGAGCCAGCAGGCGGTGATTGGAGTGTTGTCGATTGGCGACCTGGTGAACTGGGTAATTCGCAGGCAGGAAGAAGAAATTCACCATCTACATCACTACATTGCCGGCACGTATCCGGCCTGATGAAATCACGGCCGAGGTAACCCATAGAGCGCCGAATGCGTTTAAATAGGAGTAGTGTCTGGCTTCCGTCTTTTTCGCACGGCCCTCCTGTGTAGCGCCACATGGGTGATTTCGCCTGCCGCCATAAAAGCTCAAGGCGCTGATAACGTTGAGAACGCCGTGCCGCAACCCGCCGCGCAGCAGCCGGCGGCTCCGGCGATCGACAAGCGCATTTTCGGCGTGCTGCCAAACTACCGGACCGCGGATGGTACGGCTCCTTTCGTGCCCATTACTACACGGCACAAGTTTTATATTGCCGCCAAGGATTCCTTCGATTACCCGGTATATTTGACGGCGGCCGCATTCGCCGGATATTACCAGCTAGACAACGAGAACCCCTCCTTTGGACAAGGACTGAAGGGTTATGCGAAGCGCCTGGTGACTTCCTACGCCGATCAAGCGGTGGGCAATCTGATGACCGAGGCAATCTTCCCCAGCTTGCTGCATGAAGACCCGCGCTATTTCCGGATTGGATCGAGCGGCGGGAGCAAGTGGCACAGGACGGGGTACGCGATCACGCGGGTGTTTGTGGTGCGCACCGATAAAGGCGGATCAAGCTTCAATTTTTCCGAATGGCTGGGCAATGGAACCGCGGTGGCCTTGTCCAATTTGTATTATCCGGGGGACACGCGCAATGTCACAGATAATGTGGAGAAGTTGGGAATCGCGGTAGGCACCGACGCTCTTTCACAGGTCCTCAAGGAATTCTGGCCGGACATCAAACGCAAGCTGATTAAGAAAAAATCCTAGCGCCCGCGTGTTTGCTACAATCCGTGTCGATGAGCACAACCGGAGTTTATCCACCGAGCGATGAGTTCGTTCGCCAGGCGCACGTAAAAGGCATGGAAGGCTACCGCGAGCTATACCGGCGCGCGGAGCAGGATCCGGAGGCCTTCTGGGGCGACATCGCAGAGCGCGAAATTCACTGGTTCGAAAAATGGACGCAGGTGCTCGACTGGCAGCCTCCGTTCGCGCGGTGGTTTGTGGGCGCGAAGACTAACGTTTCTTATAATTGCCTGGATCGGCACGCGGCGTCGCACCGTAAGAACAAAGTCGCGATTTTGTGGGAGGGCGAGCCGGGGGAACAGCGCGCGATCACTTATCAGGAGCTGCTGCGTTTAGTTTCACGCTTTGCGAACGTACTGAAGGCGCGCGGATACAAGGCCGGCGACCGCTCGATTATTTACATGCCCATGATTCCGGAGCTGCCTATCGCCATGCTGGCGTGCGCGCGGCTGGGGATCACGCATAGCGTCGTGTTTGGCGGATTCTCGGCAGAAGCGCTGAAGGCGCGCATTCTGGATTTGGGCGCGACGGTGGTGATCACATGCGATGGGGGCTACCGGCGCGGCAAGGAAGTGAAGTTGAAGTCGGCAGTCGACGAGGCGCTCAGCAACTGTGCGGGGGTGCGCGATGTGATCGTCTACCGCCGCACGGGGTCGGAAACGGCGATGCAGGCGGGGCGCGACTCGTGGTGGCATGAACTCGACGCAGAACTGAAAGGGCCGGAAGCGGAGCAGTGCCCGGCGGCGCCGCTCGACAGCGAGCATCCTCTGTTCGTGTTGTACACGTCCGGGACTACCGGGAAACCCAAAGGAATTTTGCACACCACCGGGGGTTATTTAACTCACGTCACAGCGACGATGAAGTGGGTTTTCGATTTGAAGGACGAGGACACCTATTGGTGCTCGGCCGATATTGGGTGGGTGACGGGGCACAGCTACATTGTTTACGGTCCGCTATCGGCAGGGGCGACTTCGGTGATGTACGAAGGGACGCTGGATTATCCGCAGTTCGACCGCTGGTGGAGGCTGGTGGAGAAATATCGGGTGAGCATTCTGTACACCTCGCCGACGGCGATTCGCGCATTAATCCGGCAGGGCGATCAGTGGGCGGAGGCGCACGATCTGTCGAGCTTGCGATTGCTGGGATCGGTAGGCGAGCCGATCAATCCGGCGGCCTGGGAATGGTATAACCGCGTGATCGGCAAGGGGCGGTGCCCGATTGTGGATACCTGGTGGCAGACGGAAACGGGGGGGATTCTCATCGCTCCGATGCCGGGGGCGGTGCCGGCGAAACCAGGGTCGGGGACGCTGCCGATGCCGGGGATCATTCCGGACATTGTGGATTTTCAAGGGTATCCGATGGAGCCCGGGCACGAAGGATTTCTCATTTTGCGGCGGCCGTGGCCGGGAATGATTCGCAACATCTGGGGCGATCCGGAGCGTTTTAAGGAACAGTATTGGAGCAAGGTGCCGGGCGCTTACTTCACGGGCGACGCGGCGCGCTGCGATCAGGACGGGTATTACTGGATACTGGGGCGCGTCGATGACGTGATGAATGTCAGCGGGCACCGGCTGAGCACCATGGAAGTGGAATCGGCGCTAGTGAAGCATCCGGTGGTGGCGGAGGCGGCGGTGGTAGGC
>JALYJH010000132.1 GCA_030775415.1 Acidobacteriota bacterium
CGCTCGAAGCGGTGTTAGACGGTTTTCGAGGGGCGCTGCTGCAGACGCCGCCGCCGGTTTCAGCCAAGAAAATCGCGGGGCGGCCGGCGTACGAACTGGCGCGCGCCGGGCAGCCGGTGGAACTGAAACCGGTCGCTGTGGAAGTATATGACCTGGAGATTTTGGCGATCGAAGGGTGTGAGGCGACTATCCGCATGCATTGTTCTTCCGGCACCTACGTGCGCGGCATCGCGCATGATGCGGGGCAGGCGCTGGGCTGCGGGGCGTTTTTGAAAGCACTGCGGCGGACGGCTTCGGGGGATTTCAAAATCGAGCGGGCGCGGACACTGGAGGAACTGGCGGGGCTGGCGGCGGAAGAGCGGTTGTCAGAGGCGCTGATCCCGGCCGCTCAATTGCTACCCGGGTTTCCGGCCGAACTGGTGGATGCCATTACGGCGGGGCAGATCCGCAACGGGCGCGATTTCCGGGTATCGCCGTTTCATATTCGCGAAGACGCCCCTTACGTGAAAGCAATCACGCCGCAAGGGGATTTGATCGCGATCGGCGAAATGCGCTTGCCGCGGGTTTATCATCCGGTGCTGGTGCTCTGATTAACTGGTCCTCTGATTAAAAGGTGAAATAAGCTTCATATATTTGGTGGTTGTGTGGACCATAAGTTCCGGTATGCTGGCATTAGTGAGCGTTTTCCCGGCTATCTATTGCGTCATCGGACTGCTGGCCTCGACGGCTGCGGCGCCGCTCTGGGCGGATGAAACAGCTACCGCTAAGAATGCCGATGCCTTTTTCGCCGGCGCGGTGATGGAACTCAACCGCGACACCATCGTAGTGGGCCGAACGGTACGCGGCAAAGCCGAAAGCCGGACGTTCCAACTGACGCCGGAGACGAAAACCGAGGGCAAGCTGGCAATGAGAGTCCGGGTAACCGTGCGCTATCTTACCGATGACGACGGCGACACAGCTACGCTCATTGTGGTGCGCGGAGCGGTGAAGCAAACCA
The DNA here is from genome assembly GCA_030775415.1 of Acidobacteriota bacterium. Lineage (GTDB taxonomy): Bacteria > Acidobacteriota > Terriglobia > Bryobacterales > Bryobacteraceae > Palsa-187. Next base: position 998 of record JALYJH010000132.1, read on the forward strand.
AGCCCAAAAAGAAATAAGTCAGTTCTTTTTCGAGACTTTCTTTTTGCGATTTTTCACCCAGCCGGGTTTATTCACTTGGCGGGCGCGGCCTAGCGCGAGGGCGTGGGTGGGGACGGCTTCGGTGATCACGCTGCCGGCGGCGACGTAACTATCCTGGCTGATCTCGACGGGGGCGACGAGTGTCGAGTTGCTGCCGATGAAGGCTCCGGCGCCGATTTTAGTGGGATGCTTCTTTTCGCCATCGTAGTTGCAGGTAATGGTGCCGGCTCCGATGTTCACGTTTTCGCCAATTTCGGCGTCGCCCAGGTAAGCCAGGTGCTGGCTTTTGGCGCCGGCGCCCAGACGGGTTTTCTTTAGCTCGACGAAATTTCCGACGCGGGCTTCGGGGCCGACTTGTGCTTGCATGCGAAGGCGCGCGAAGGGGCCTACCTGGGCGCCGGGGTCGATGCGGGAATCGGCTACCAGCGTATAGGGCGCTATGCTCACTCGGTCCGCGAGGCCGGCAGATTCGAGAATGGCTCCCTGGCCGATGCGGCAATCTTCACCCACGGCGGTGTTGCCAAGCAGGCGCGCGAAGGGCTCGATCACGGTGTCGGCGCCGACGCGGACCTGGGCGTCGATCACCACCGTGTCGGGGCGTTCTATAGTGACCCCGGCCAGCATGAGCTCGCGAGTCTTGCGGGCGCGCAGAATGCCGTCGGCTTCGGCCAGCTCGATGCGGGTGTTGATGCCTAGCAGTTCGCTCGAATCATCCAGGTGCAGGGATTCGACGCGCTGGCCGTGGCGGTTAAGGATCTCGGCCATGTCGGTGAGGTACAGTTCCCCGGAAGCGGCGTTGGGTTTGATTTCGCCGATGTACTTCCACAGAAGCTTGGCGCGGAAGCAGTAGATGCCGGAGTTGATGACGCGCACTGCAAGCTGCGCGGGAGTTGCGTCCTTATGCTCGACAATATTTAAGACATTGCCGCCTTTATCCAGAATCACGCGGCCATAGCCGGAGGGGTTGTCGAGAGTCGTGGTGATGAGAGTAGCGGCGCCGCCGGAGACTGCCTGGTGATCGTGGAGTTGCTTGAGCGCGGCCGCGGATAGGAGCGGCGTATCGCCATAGAGGACCAGCAGCAGGCCGTCCTGCTTGGGGTCGGCTTGCTGCAATTGCTCGCGGGCGCACATCACAGCGTGGCCGGTGCCTTTTTGCTGGACCTGGCGCGCGAAGCGGACGCCCATCGGTTGCAGTAGGGCCTCCACGGTATCGGCCTGATGGCCGGTGACGACGACAATTCGATCGCGCGGCGCGACGGCGCTGGCCGCTTGCACTACATGCTCGACCAGCGATAGCCCGCCGGCACGATGCAATACTTTGGCCTGTTTGGAGCGCATGCGCGTTCCCAAACCGGCCGCGAGGATCACCACGGTAGTTTTCATAAGTTCAGTTCCGTTTTTTAACCCGGCCTTTTCTTGCTTGGCCCTGTTGCGCAAGTTCCATGGTTACCGCGCCGATGGCCCCCGGGTCATGGCGGATTTTGTTAGTGGAGCGCGAGCGGGACATACGTAAAAGATCGGTGGAAAGCACTTCCAACCCCAGGGCTTGCAGATTCTCGATGTCGTTGTCGACCGGATGCGCGGACTTGGCCTGGTAGGGATTCAGCAGATGGCTGGGCAGGGATCCGGTGTTGACAACGCACACGTCGAGCACGGGGCGCGCTCGGCCGCAGTGACGCAGGATGGCCTGGACATGATCGGACGCGCGAAAGTTGGTGGTTTCGCCAGGCTGCCACATCAGGTTCACGAAGTAAGCTTTGAGCGCGGGAGATTTCGCGATGGCTTGCGGAATACCGTCCACCAGGAGGTTGGGAATCACGCTGGTAAAGAGCGATCCAGGACCCAAGGTGATGAGATCGGCCTCGGCTATGGCGCGCAGGGTTTCGGCGAGCGGCTTAGGCCTTGCCGGCCGCAGGCTGATGCGATCGATGGGCGAAGTGCTGCGGCTGATGCGCGTCTCGCCCTGGAGCTTGCGGCCGTTCGCAAGCGTGGCTTCGAGCACGACATTGGCTGAGGTCGCGGGATAGATCCGGCCCAGCACCGAGAGAACTTGCGAGGACAGCGTGACGGCGTGAGCGAAGTCGCCGGTGAGGCGCGTCATGGCGGTGAGAAAAAGGTTGCCGAAGCTGTGGCCTTTGAGGCCGCGGCCGGTCTCGAAGCGGTATTGGAAGAGGCGCGAGATCAAGCCTTCGTATTCAGCAAGCGCGACCATGCAGCTGCGGATGTCGCCGGGAGGGAGTACGTCGAACTCACGGCGCAGGCGGCCGGAACTGCCGCCGTCGTCGGTGACGGTCACTACCGCGGTGAGTTCAAGGTGGCCTTCGGCGGCCTTGACGTAGCGTTTCAACCCTCGCAGCAGAGTGGAAAGGCCGGTTCCGCCACCAATGGAGACAATCCGCAGGGGCGGCGGGGACCCAACGGGAGGCGATTTACGGGCCAGTCGAGTTACTCCTCTTCTTCAGGATCTCACGGGGCGCGGCGTATTCCAAGGCTTCCGCGCCTATAAAACAATTATAGATGCGAATGTTTTATGGTTGTGATGCAAGTGGAGCGAAGTTGTAACACGCGGCTGCTATAAGAAGGCATGAAATGCGATCTGCACGTCCACACCAGGCATTCGGGAATGTGCACGGTTCCGTTTTTTAAGAGCATCTGCCGGGAAAGTTACAGCGACCCGCGTGAGGTTTACGAGACGCTGAAGCGGCGCGGCATGGATGTGATTACGGTTACCGATCACGATTCGATTGACGCGGCGGAGACGTTGCGGCAGCATGCGGATTTCTTCTTGAGCGAGGAGATCACGTGCCGGACTTCGCGTGGGACCGAACTGCATGTGGGCGTTTACGGCATCCACGAGCGCGATCATATCGAATTGCAGGCGCGCCGCGGCGATCTTCCGGCGCTGTTCGCCTACTTAGGCGAGCGCGAGCTGCTGTTTGCGATCAATCATGCTTTTTCGGCTCTCACCGGCGCGCGCGCGGAGGCCGACTTCGAGGAGTTCGCCGAACGTTTTCCGGCGGTGGAGATTCTGAACGGGCAGATACTGGCGGTGGCCAATGGTCATGCGGAGGGGTTCGCGGCGCGGCATCGCAAGATCGGCGTAGCGGGTAGTGATTCGCATACGCTGGCGGCGCTGGGGCGAACTTATACGGAAGTGCACGGGGCTCGCGATCGTGAAGAGTTTCTCAGCGGGTTGAAGCAGGGTAGAACCGCCGCCATGGGCGAGACGGGGAACTACGGGAAACTGCTGCGCGCGGTCCTGGAGATTTCCTGCGGCATGATGGGGGAGCGGAAGTGGACTCGCTGGATGGCTCCGCTGTTGGCGGGCGTGCCGCTAGTGGTGGCGGCGATTGTCCTTCAGGAATTAGCCTTCGCGCAATATTGGGGGCGCAGCACGAGTAGGGTGGCCGGCGTAGTGGAGACAGCGGGCTAAGACGCCTGCTTACGGCGGGGCTCTTCGTCCTCGTCGTCTAAGGCGGGGAGTTGCTCCAAGTCTTCCGCTTCGAGCACGGCATCGCAGTCGAGACAACGCATGTAGTCGATCCCGTCCCGCCGCATCAGGAACTCCGTGCGCGTATGGTCACAGCCCGGCATAAGAAGCAAACAATTATCCCTATTCTAATGAAGGCTGGAGTGAAGTCAAGACCCAGGAACCGGCAGGGGTGGGTTGAGGGGCCCGCAGCGGCCGCGTTTCCGCGACCGTTCCGCGGGTGAAAAACTGAAGATTACCAGCGCGGCCCACGGCTGCCACCGCCACCGCCGCGTCCACCGCCGCCACCGCTGCCGCCGCGTCCACGGCCGCCGCCGCCAAATCCGCCACCGCCACCGGTGGGCTTGGGACGGGCTTCGTTCACATTGATGGCGCGGCCGTTGAGTTCGGCGCCATTCAACTGGGCGATGGCCGTCTCGGCATCGCGTTTTTCGGTCATTTCAACAAAGGCAAAGCCACGGGGCTGGCCGGTGTCGCGATCGGTCACGATATTGACCCGCTCGACGTTGCCGTACTGGGCGAAGGCGGCGTGCAGGTCTTCCTGGGTGGTCTGATAGCTGAGATTGCCGACAAAGATGTTGGTCATCAGAAATGCTCCTTGTTGAAATGGACAGGGTTGAAACGGACAGGGTAGAAATGGGCAGGGTGGAACTGGAAACAAGTTGGGTCCGGAAGCGCTGGCGGATAGCGCCGGGCGCGGGAGACGGAATTTGCAAGACAATGCATATCGGCCGGGACGGATGGGAATCGGAGCTACCCTTGGATCGGTCGGAGCATTTCAATGAAAAACACGGCGGATGCGAAATTCTACTTTCTGCACCCAGGCTAACGGAGCCGAATGCCTTCGAAGGATACCTTAGGGCGAAGCGGCAATGCAAGCGGGGCGGGGGATCTAATCCCGACGTGGGAAACTGCCGAAAAGCGCATAGGGGAGTGTGCCCATGAACAAGCTCTTGGCCGTCTGGATGGTTTTTGCCGCTGTCTTGTTTGTGTCGGGGGAGCCGGCGCAGGCCGCGGGGCGGGACCTTTCGGGAGTTTGGAAACTGGACTCGGCGAAGAGCGATTACGGGAAGTTTCCGGCTCCGCTCAACGTGACACGAAAAATTACGCACCACGATCAGCAGCTGGTTTTGTCGACCACGCAGACCGGGCCGCGGGGCGATGTTACGAACAACCTGACCTACACGACGGACGGCAAGGAAGCGGTGAACGGGGACTCGAAGGGCTCAGCGCAGTGGATCGGCGACAAATTAATGATCGAAAGCAGCCGTGAGTTTCAGGGGGCGGCGCTGAAGCAGAAGGAAATCTGGACGCTGTCGGGCGATGGCAAGACGCTTACGGTGGATTCGCACGTCAGTCTTCCGAACGGGGAGTTTGACGTGAGGCAAGTGTTCGATAAACAGTAGACGGCTATTTGTCGCGCTCGACCATACGGCGGACGCGGTCGATTTCCTGGGTCAGCTTGCGCTCGCGCAGGGCTAGCGACGCCACATAGACCACGAGAATCACGAAGGCGGCCGCGAAGCCGTAAAACATGTAGGTGAGATTGCGGGCTTCGATCATTTTAGTAAGAGTGAGCCATGCGGCGGAGGGAATCGATTTCGCGCGAGCGTTGTTCCTGGCGCGTGCGCACCATGACTAGGATTGCCGCGAGGCACATGAAGGCGAGCCAGTTCCAGTAGATCGGGGCTTCCATGCCGGGGCCCATGCCGCCGCCGTCGCGGACACTGAGCACGGGCGCGGGGTGCTGGGTGCGCCACCACTCGATGGATTTCCAGACGATCAGGATGTCGACGCAGCCGAAGATGGATACGACGGCTGACAGGCGCGCGCGCTGGGTGGGTTCGTCAATGGCGCGGCGCAGCATGAGGTAGCCGGCGTAGATCAGCCAGCAGACGAGCATTGTGGTGAGGCGCGCGTCCCAGGCCCACCAGACCCCCCAGATGATGCGTCCCCAGATCATGCCGGTGGCGAGGACGATGGTGGCGAAGGCCAGCGAGACTTCGGTTACGGCGGCGGCGAAGGCGTCGTATTTCAGTTTGCCGGTGGCCAGGTAAGCGCCGCTGGCGGCCAGGGCGACGAAGAAGCCGGTAAAACCGGTGAAGATGCTGGGAACGTGGACGTAGACGATCCGGTAAATCGCGCCTTGGTTGGCTTCATCGGGTAGAACTAAGAAGATTTTGTAAAAGTTGTAGGACAGCAGCACCGCGCAGAGGGCGGCTAGCGCGAACAAGATGCGGTCACGTGTTTGAGTCATGTTTACCCCGCTTATTGGATCAACCCACGAGAACAATATCAATGAATACCACGGCGAGAACCGTGTAGATGAAATCGAATCCGGCCAGAACGCGCAGCCAGATCATATTGTCTTTACCCAGTGGGATGCCGCTCATCAGGTCGCTGGTGAGCGTCATGGCGGCCATCAGGGCCGGGATGAGCAGAGGGTAGACCAGGGTGGGGAGCATCATTTCGCGCATGCGTAGATTGACGGTGAGGGCGCTGAACATGGTGCCGATCACCGTCATGCCCCAGGTCCCCAGCAGCATTACCAGCACCACGGGCCAAAACTGTTTCGAGAAATGCGTG
>JALYJH010000133.1 GCA_030775415.1 Acidobacteriota bacterium
GATCGATCAGCCAACCCAGCCCGAACGTGCCCAACACGCCGCCCACTTGCAAGCTAGTCCCCACCAAAATGGCGGTGGACGTCGAATATCCCGAATCCTTCATCACTGTAGGTAGCCAACTCGACAGGAAGAATAGGTTCAGCAGGTTCATGAAATAGATGATCCACAACAGAATCGTTACGGGTGCTCGTCCTTCGGTGAATAGGTGAATGAACGGAGCGCCGCGCTTCTTTTGTTCGTGGACCGTGTAATGAATTCCCGGACCCCTGGGGATTTTCGAGTTAATCTTGCCCAGCCATTTGCCGACGTTGTCCAATCGCCGTTCCCGCACAACCAGGAACTGCATCGATTCCGGCAGGAAAAAGTACATCGCTATGGCCGTAGCCAGAGGAACCGCCGTCCCCACGTAAAAAACCGCTCGCCAGCCAAATGCCGGGATCAGCCATGCCGAAAGAAAGCCGCCGAATGCGGCCCCCGCGGTGTATCCGTTGGCGACGAACATCATGGCGCTCGCCCGATGGCGGCGCGGGCTGTATTCTCCCACCAGCGCCACGGCGTTCGGCATCATCCCTCCCAGCCCAATGCCGGCGATGAAGCGTATGACCAGCAATTCATTCAGGGTGGGGACAATCGCCGTAATAAACGTAAACACCGCGAAGTAGAGAGTGGTCCCTATCAGTACCGGCCGGCGTCCGATTCGATCCGCGAGTACACTGCAAAACATCGCTCCCAGCAAGGCGCCGAAAATTGCCACGCTGAATACCGGACCCATCCGCGAACTAGGCACACCCCACTCGCGCACAATCGCCGGAGCGACATATCCCATGGATTGCGTGTCAAACCCATCCATGATCAGGCTGACCGCACAAAGAGCAAAAGTCGTAAGTTGAAACTTGCTTATTTTGCTATTGTCAATTTCGTCGGAGATATTGACCGTCGAGCGAGTCAGCATTTTTATTATGTGGATTTACATCTGAGGACCAGCGCCTCATAGTTGTGTCCAAAATCCGCGGGTCGCGCCGCACCCCATAAATAGGACCGGTCTTCGCTCTGATAATCGCGGCTGTTCCACTCCTGATCCGGTGCGATGTAGTCAATGTCACAGGAGTATTCGGAATAGCTGTTCCATGGATCGCGCACATAGTGGAAATAGTTCGATCCGATCACATGGCGCCCCAGCCCCCACCCATGAGAAAATCCGCGCTGCGCCATCTGCGCCGCGCCTATGCCGATTTCATCCAGCGAAGTCACCGTCCAGCTACAGTGATGAAAGCCCGGCGCGACGGATTTCGCGAATGCGATCATGTGGTGATCGCTTCCGTGAATCCCATGCATGAAAGCCACATCGTCTTTGGACCGGTCTGAGAGCCGAAGGCCCAGAACACTGCTGTAAAATTGCACAGACCGCTCGACATCCGACGCAAATAGCAGGACGTGGGCTAATCGCCGCGGCCGGATGAGCTGAACTTCACGGCGGCTGATCGCGCCGCGAATATTTGCGGGGCTGGACACGGTCTCCAAAGCCGTCTTCCTGTTGGGGGAGCTTTTATCACAAACCTGCACTTCCACCAGCGTCCCATCGGGATCGCAGAACCAAAGCCCGTCCGAGTTCAAACGTGAGGGAGGAGGAGAGACTCGCTCAATGTGCATCTGCTCGAGTCTTTCGCTAAACCTGGCAAAATCCTCCTCAAATGCACCGAAAGATAAGTAGTGTAACTTTTTATGCTCTCCTTCGAGCAGCGCGGCCCAACGATGCCCCTGCCCAAAAGTGTGGAGCGCCAGGCTCTCGCCTTCAGTCCGGACATCGAGTCCGAAGCCTTTGTAGAAATGCTCGGCCTCGACTAAGTTCGGCACCGTCAGCCCGAAATGATCAAGGGAGTGGACACCCAGCTCGCCGGGACGGCCGGAAGGCGCCACGAAGCTAGCGATTTGTGTCATGCTACCCCCATAACGATTCTACTAGCGGGCGTCCACCAAATCCTTCCGTTGAGGCGTCGATCGCGGAGCGGTTTCATCTTTTACTGGATTGCGCAGCGTGCCCACGCCTTCGAGTTCCACCTCGCAAACATCGCCATCCTTCATGAATAGTTTGGGAACTCGAGCAAAGCCCACTCCACCGGGGGTACCGGTTACAATCACATCACCCACCTCAAGCGTCATGACTTCACTCAGTCTCACGATTAAAGTAGCGACGTCAAAAATCATATCCTCAGCCGTAGCCGATTGCACTTCCACTCCATTAAGCCGCGTCACCAGCCTTAACCCTCTCGCGCCCGCAGGCAGTTCATCCGCAGTCACAAAATCCGGCCCGAACGCTCCCGTGGAGTCAAAGTTTTTGCCCAGCGTCCACTGTTCCCCCCGCCGCTGGTAATCGCGCACGGAGGCGTCGTTGAATACGGAATAACCGGCCACATGGTCGAGTGCCTGTTCCCGGCTAATATGACGGCCACCCTTGCCGATAACGGCTGCAATCTCCCCCTCGTAATCGAATTGCTCGGAGGCGGAAGGGCGAATTAAAGTTTGGCCGTGGCCAATCACACTACGCGTGAAACGTCCAAAAAAAGTAGGATCCGAAGGCGCGGCGCGCTTGGCTTCATTTACATGATCCTTATAATTTAAGCCCACGCAAACAATCTTAGGAGGCGCGGCGATGGGCGGCAGGTAGCTCAAACTGGATTCGTCTACAAGAGGTCCGTAAAGCGCTAAATGCGCAGCATGCTTGAATCCCGCTTCGCCTGCCTCTAGCAGGCCACTCAGTTCGCAACCTTTTAAATCAATTAGATCCGAACCCTTCCGGAATGCGAGCCCCTTCACCCCATCCTTCGAATATGAAACCAGATGCATCGACGATCCTTCAAGGAAGCCTGCATTCGTGCCCCGCTTCCATTTGAGAGTTTAGGACCTAACCCGGGGGTTGTCAATCGAAGAAAAGCCAGATGATCGATTATTGGTGTTATTTTCGATTTTTCCGATTGACACAGATTAGCGCTCCATGCATAATGTATCTCGGTCACACTGGGGTTAGGTTAAAGGGGGTTCTGTGCTTCGAAACTTGGTTAGGTTCACTATTGAGCGCGGGTTTGTAATCGCTGCTCTCCTGATCTTGAGCTGCTCGCTATCGGCACAATTGCCGACAGCCACGGTTCTTGGCGTGGTCACTGACGACAGTGGAAGTGTTGTGCCAGACGCTACTGTGGTTTTGCATAACACGGACACGGGCCAGACCCGTATGACGACCACGGGCGCGGACGGTTCTTATAGACTTCCCGCGCTGGCCGTGGGGAACTATGAGGCGCGCGTCACGCACCAAGGCTTCGAAACTTCGGTTCTCACCGGGATTACCTTGACCGTCTCTCAGGAAGCCACCATCAACTTCACTTTAAAAGTGGGTGCTATCGAACAGCAGGTCACCGTAACCGGCGGTGCACTGCTCGTGAACACGGAATCCGCCACTCTCGGCGGTTTGGTGGATGAGCAAAAGCTGGCTGACCTCCCCCTGAATGGCCGCAATTTTGCGGACCTTGCCTTAAACGAAACCGGTGTCGTCGAAAACAAAAACGCCGGTAAAGTCGCCGGCAATAGCGGGACCATGATCAGCACCAACGGAGCCTCCACCCGTTCAAACAACTTCCTGCTCGACGGAGCCCCCATGCAAAACCTCTACGGAGCCAGTTCGGCTTCGATTGGCGGATCCACCCTGGGAGTGGAAGGGATTCGAGAGTTCCGCATCATTACCAACTACTTCAGCGCGGAATATGGATTGGCGATGGGAAGCCAGGTCTTGATCGTCAGCAAAAGCGGCACCAACGCCGTGCACGGTTCCGCTTTCGAATATCTTCGCAACAGCGTGCTCGACGCGAGAAATTTCTTCGATAAATCCACCACTCAGCGCCTGCCGCCCTTCAAGCGCAACAATTTCGGCGGATCGTTCGGGGGCCCCATTCGCAAGGACAAAACCTTCTATTTCGCCACCTACGAAGGCTTGCAGCAACGTCTCGGCGTGACGCAGATCACCAACGTTTTGGGGGCTGGTTGTCACGGTGCAGCTGGCCAGACAATTACCGCCGCGGCATGCCCGCAACTAGGCAATACTGCATCGGTGACTATTTCTCCCGTCATCGTGGGAATCCTGAATCTGTATCCCACGCCAAATCTGCCGAACAACCAATATACTTTTCCTTTCAACCAACCCGTATCCGAGAACTATGGACAGGGCCGCCTCGATCACAATTTCTCTGCCTCCGATTCTTTATTTGGCCGCTATACCGCCGACGATGCGAATCAGACCCTAGCGCTATCCTATCCGCAGCTCTCCTCCATCGGGCATACCCGCAATCAGTACCTGACGGCCGCGGAAAACCACATCTTCTCTCCTGTATTGCTCAATACGGCGCGATTCTCCTATAGCAGAACGGAAATAAACAACGTTTCGCCTTCAGGAATCAGCGGCCCCGGCCTCTCCTTAGTTCCTGGGCTAGAAGTCGGAGGCATCAACATCGGGGGTACCACCGGCTTCAGCGCGGATGCCCCGTCTCCTACTGACTTGAATCAATACCTTCTTAGCTTCAGCGACGACGTCTTCTTTACCAAGGGCAGGCATTCTCTGAAGTTCGGCGCTCTGGTCAACAGTTATGACCTGTTTCTCAGATCCAGCACCAACAGCCGGGGTACCGTGAGCTTTTCGAATGTTGCGAGTTTCCTCACCGCCAACGCGTCAAGCTATAGCGCCGTGACGGCGGGCTCCATTCTTCAGAGGGACTACAAGTATTACGCCATGGGATTTTACGTCCAGGATGATTTCAAAGTGTATCCCCGGCTGACTTTAAATCTGGGATTACGCTATGAGCCCTTCACAACTCCCCAGGAGCAGGATAACCGCGGCGCCGCCTTGCGCGACCCCGTGAATGACAAGTCAACCACCATCGGCCCCCCCTTCAGTAATTTCTCCCTCAAAAACTTCAGCCCGCGTGTGGGCTTCGCGTGGGATCCGCTAGGCACCGGAAAGTTGGCGATCCGCGGCGGATTCGGACTGCTCTACGACGTGGCGAACATGGGGAGTTCCCTCATCGTCGGCGTCACCGGAACGGCGCCGTTTTCTTCCACCAGCTCGGTTTCCACTCCAAGTGTGATTACGCTGCCCCTGACATTCCCGGCTTCATCGGTAGGCAAATCGCTGCGTATCGTGGATTGGAATATGCAACAGCCGCACCTCCTGCAATATAATCTTTCGGTACAGCGCCAGTTGCCTTGGGGTTTAGGCCTTACAGCGGCCTACGTCGGTTCGCGCGGCATTAATCTGAATCGAACCGTCGAAGGAAACCCCATCATCCCGCAGGTTCTCGCCAACGGCCAGGTGTTTTGGCCGGCAGGCAGCCCGCGCCGCAATCCCAACTTTACGAACATCGAGTTTAAAACCTCCGGCGCTAATTCCTGGTACAACGCATTCCAGTTGGAGGTCTTGAAGCGCATCTCGTCAGGCTTGCAATTTCAACTCTCCTATACCCGCTCTAAAGCACTCAACACCCCGATGTCCCAGCTGGGGAATGACGCAACCGCGGGCACGGTTTACAACACCAATCCGCTCAATACGAACGCCGACCGCGGACTTTCGGACTCAGACTCGCCCAATGTATTCCGCTTTAACGCGATTTACAACTTGCCGCGCTCTTCGTTGCACGGCTTCGCCGGCGGAATGCTCAACGGCTGGTGGATGAGCGGTATCGCGGCGGTTCAGAGCGGCGAACCGTTTACCGTTGCGCTCAACAGTAACCGTTCGCGCTCCGGCCAAGGCGGGGGCGGGGCTGGCATCGATCGACCGGATCTGGTTGCCGGCCGCACTGCCAGCAATATCACTTCTGGCACTACGACGGGTTGTTTGGGAGTGCCCGCGGGGATACCATTGGATCCGCGTAGCCTTTACTATGATCCCTGTGCTTTTGCCCTGCCGGCGCAAGGATTTTTGGGGAACGCCGGGCGAAATATATTGCGCGGACCCGGATTTGCGAACGTCGACTTCTCGCTCGTCAAAGACACCGCCATCAGGCAGCTCGGCGAAGCGGGCAGATTGCAGTTCCGCGCCGAGATTTTCAACATTCTGAACCACGCCAATTTCGCGGAACCAGGCCGGGCGGTCTTCGCGGGGACCACGGCGGGGAGCGGGTCTAACTTAGAGGCGCCCCTCTCCACCGCTGCCATTATTACGAGTACGGTTTCGCCGTCTCGACAGATCCAATTCGCATTGAAGCTCATATTTTAATCGCCGAAGAGTAATATTGAGATTTCCGCGAAATCGCGGCAACTATTGTTTCAACCAGGACAAAGGACGTATCTCATGGAAACAAGCAGATGTGCCACTAGATTTAGAGTTTTCCCATTCCTCGCTTTTGTGCTTTTCCTCTGCTCAGGGGCACTCGATAAGTTGTCAGCACAGGACACCACAGGCACGATCTTAGGAGTCGTCACCGATGCGTCCGGCGCTTCCGTACCAGCAGCCAACGTCGAAGCCCGGAACGTTGGCACGGGAGTCAAGCAATCCGTCGCCGGAGATGGTCAAGGGCGCTACCGGATCACCGGGCTTGCCGTCGGCAACTACGAAGTGCAGGCCTCCAAGAGCGGATTTTCCACTGTCGTTCATGCCGGAGTGACTCTTACGGTCGGCAGCCAGATTGTGGTCGACTTCGCCTTGCCGGTAGGCCAGCAGCAGCAAACCGTCACGGTTCAAGGCGAGGTTTCGCAGGTCGAGACGTCAACGGCCGCGGTGAGCGCGCTGGTTGATCAAAAGCAAATGCGCGAGCTGCCCTTGAATGGCCGGAATTTTGAGCAATTGATTCTGCTCGCGCCAGGTGTCCAGTCGTTTACCGCCGTGGCGGCGTCCGGCGCCCAAGGACGATCTAATTCCTATTCCGTTTCGGGCAGCAGATCCGAGGGGCAAGCCCTGTTGCTCGATGGTGAGAATCTGCAGACCTTTTGGAACCGCGGATTAGCGTCCATCAGCGGTACTTCCCTGGGTGTGGAGGCGGTCGCCGAGTTTCAGACCCTCACCAATACTTATAGCGCCCAGTTCGGGGGCAACGGCGCGGTCATGAATTCAGTGAGCAAATCCGG
>JALYJH010000134.1 GCA_030775415.1 Acidobacteriota bacterium
GTCAAAGCGTTTCTCGAAAACGAATTGGGCCCCGAAGGGATGCAGCGCTCCGTCGTGGTAGTGGCGACCTCGGACCGTCCCGCGCCTCTCCGCATCCGCGCGGCTTACGTGGCGTTAGCGGCTGCGGAATATTTCCGCGACCAGGGCGCCGACGTCCTGCTGGTGATGGATTCCGTAACGCGCCTCGCCATGGCACAGCGTGAAATCGGATTGGCCGCGGGAGAACCTCCCAGCCAGAAAGGCTACACTCCTTCGGTCTTTGCGCTACTGCCGAAGATCTTTGAACGCGCCGGGAACTTTGGGACGGGATCGATCACTGGCTTTTTCACGGTGTTAGTGGAAGGCGACGATTTCAACGAACCGATTTGCGATGCGTCGCGCGGTATTCTCGACGGGCACTTTATTCTTTCGCGCGACCTGGCCTCGTCGGGGCATTACCCCGCCATTGATATCTTGAACTCGGTCAGCCGCCTTTCGAACAAAGTGATTACCGCAGATGAATTGTCCGCCAATCGTCGTATCCGCGAAGCCCTGTCCACCTATCACCAATCAGCCGACTTGATCCAATTGGGCGCGCATGTGCAGGGCGCGAATCCGTTATTAGACCGCAGTATTCGTGTCCGCCCGCAGATTCTGGAATTCCTACGGCAGGATTCCGAGGCCTACGCGCCGCTTGAAGAGACGCGCAACCGCCTGTTTACGCTGGCTAAGGAACTGTCATGAAGGGATTCACGTTTCCACTCCAGCGGGTCCTCGAATGGCGCGAGCTGCAAATGCGTACGGAGGAAGAAAAGCTTTCGACGATTCAAAATAGGCTGGCGGAAGTGCTGCATCGCGAGAATGCACTCACCGCGGCGCAGTTGAACGCGGAGATGAATATACTGGGGCGGCCATTGGTCGAAGCGGCGGAGTTTCGCGCCTTGGCCGCCTTTCAACTCCGCATCCGCGGCGAAAAAGTATCTTTAATTGGCGCGCGCAAGAACCTGGAAATCCAGATCGCCGAGCAACGCAAGCGGCTTCTGAAAGTCCGCAAAGACTGTAAGATTCTGGAAAACCTGAAAGAGCGGCGTAAGAAGGCGTGGACCTATCTCCACGATCGGGAGCTCGAGAACACTGCCGCTGAATCCTTCCTTTCAAACTGGGGGCGCGCAAACGCCGAGAGTGAGGAGAGACCTGCGTGAAAATCTGTCTGCTCACAGAGACGCAAAGCGGATGCTACAAATGGCGCGGAGCGATCCCCGCCAAATATCTGCGGCGGCGCGGCCACCAGGTCGAAATCCTCTCGAATCAAGAAAGCTATAACGCACCGGACGTTCTGGTTCTGTATCGGGCGCACTATCCGCAGGCGGTCAAAATCGTCGAATGGTGCAAGAGACATAACATACGAGTAGTGTTCGATACGGATGATGCGCTGGATCTGGTGCCTCCCGAGAATCTGAATTACAAAGCCGTGCAGGCGCGCCTGCCGCTCTATGAATTCCTGCTGGGCGCCGCGGACGTTGTGACCACCACGACGGATACGCTTGCCGGCCACCTTCGCCAATGGAACCCCAACGTGACTGTGATTCCCAACAGCATCGATCCTGATGAATGGACCGTTGAACCCCGTAGCGGCGAGGCCCGCATCGGCTGGAGCGGAAGTCCCACGCACTTCGCAGACTTGGCGGTAGCGTTGGATGCCATCCGCGAAGTGCAGAAAAAGATTCCGTTCACCCTTGTCTTGCAGGGAATTTGCCAGGAATCGACGCTTCAAGAACTTATGGCTGTGCTCGAAGCGCGCTGGGGTCAGGCTCTGTTCAACACACCCGTGGGCCGGTCCATCAAACATTTTGTGGACAAGCTGTCGGGCATCCGCTACGAGTTTCACCCCAACGTTCCGCTCGAACAGCATCCGCAAAAGGTCTGCGATTTGAAACTGGACGTCGGCATCGCGCCCTTGCTCGATGACCGATTCAATCGTCACAAGAGTTGCATCAAATACTACGAATACGCGATGTCCGGGGCGGTCACGCTGGCATCGCATGTGGCGCCGTATTCCAGCGAAGTGCCGACAACTGCTAAAAATAACCGCGAGTCATGGAAGCGGAAGCTGGAAGAAGTTCTGCAAGCGGATCGGGCTAAATTATGCCGCGAACAGCGCGACTGGGTGATGGCACACCGCAATATCGAAAAGAACGTCGAGCTTTGGGAGCAGGTTTTCGCTGGCGGCCGGGAGAATCGCCTAAACGCGTTCGCAGGCATCACAGATCCCGTCTCTCCTGTTACGCTGCCGGCCGCTATTATGTAAAAACCCCGCTTGGTTATAACCGTTTGCTACGGCTGGTTCCGCTCCACGCTATTTAGAATCACAATTTCCACCCGGCGGTTGCTGGCGCGGCCATCGGGAGTGTCGTCCGAACTCTTAGGATCATACGAGCCAAAGCTCGCTACTGAGAGCCGCGATTCTTCAATGCCATAACGGCTGCTTAATATCTCCAGCAGACGTAAGCCACGGGCGGCAGCCAGTTCCCAGTTATTGGCGAAATGCCGGTTGTGAATCGGAGTGGCATCCGCGTGGCCCACAAGACTTACATTGTTGGGGATCTTGTGAAGCACGTCGCCGATTGCCTTAACCGCAGGCAGAGCACCGGCGTTGATTCTGTCCTCGCCGGATTGAAACAGCAGCGCCTGCGGCAGGCTGATGACCACGCCGCGGGAATCTACCTGGACATCCAGCTGGCTTTTCTCCAAGTCCGCCTTGATTGCATTCATCGCCGCTGTGGGTTTTTCAACAGCCGGCGCTTTCGCGAGCGGCGCTGCCTGGACTACCGGAACTGGCTTCTTCTGTGAGTTCTGCAGAGTCTGCGCCGCCATCGCTACAAATAGAATCAGCAGGATGGTTAAGACGTCGAGATAACTCACCATCCAGCGATCGCGCCCGCCGTGTTGAGCCTGATAATACGCGGGTTTCATTTGTTGGGCGCCTCCCGCAGGAAGCAATTCAATCGGTCATGAACCAACGAAGGATGGGTCCCGTCGATCAGGCAGAGGCCGCCTTCAATAATCATTTCTTCGATCTCAAACGCCTCTGCAACGCTCGCGCGAATGCGATGCGAGGCGGGAAGCAGAATCAGATTTGCCAATGCAAGTCCATACATGGTGGATACAAAAGCCGTTCCGATTCCGAAAGCCACCGAATTCATGTTCGAGAACTGGCGCAGCACATCAATGAGCCCGACCACGGTGCCGATGACGCCGATCGCCGGCGCGAAGCCACCCGCCACTTCGAGGACCTTGGCGTCTGTGTCGCCCTGCCGCTCATGCAATCGCAATTTGGTTTCGAGTGTGCTCTGAAACTCACCGCGGGTTTTAACGTCAATCGCCAATCCCAGCATCTCGCGCAGAAAGGCATTGTTGATCTCCTTGATTCTGGGTTCGACGGCCAACAGCCCCCGCAAGCGAGCGATCCTGACACACGAAACAATCTCATTCATCAGCTCTTCACGGTCGGTGGCAGGCTGGCGGAGCAGGCCTAGCGCACGCTGGACGGCATGCACCAAGGCTTTTCGAGGTGTTGTTATCAAGGTGACTCCGCAGGTTCCCCCCAGAACGATCCAAGCCGCGGTGGGCTGGAGGAAGTAGCGCATGCTGACACCGGTGGAGGCGATGCCGGCGATAACGGTAAATACCGCGATCGCGATTCCGCCGAGGATCCAGCGGTCCACGGGAATGCGGCGCGTAGTCTCGACTGGTATGGGGTTCAGTTCAGTAGGAACAGTGGTAGGCGAAGACACGAATCACTCCAGCGTTGATGATGCAATCGGACGACCAACCCGCGTCTTCTTCGTATCTAACCATATGCGGCGCAGATGCCGGGCTGACTCCGCGCAGCAGGCCTTTTGCAACGGCGGGAACTTGACGATGTGCCAAAATCCCGACTCGCCCAAGCGAGGTCCGTGAGCGATACAAAGGCGTAAATAGATTGGACCAGCGATTGCATTCTCCCTTTGCCGGAGCCAAAGAACCTATGATCACTGCAACCAGTCCTGTGACGACCCCCGCCCCCGAACTGACCGCAACGAATGCCACAAACACATCTGCGGCCGCGTGCTTCGCTGAGCAGCTCGCGAGTGTGGGCACGAACGCATCTTCGACTACGGCAGTGCCGCAGGATGCTTTCCTCCAATACTTTCTCGGCGCGGCATCGGCGGCAACTCCGTCGTCGGCAGCCACCACAGATCCAGCCCCAGAGATTTCCACGCTGGCATCCACATCCACCAGTTCGGCAGCACCGTCGGTAAACGCCACGGATGCGCCGCAGGACACGCCCGCCTATAACATCTCTTCCACGCCGCCCTATTTCACCCCCGCCCCGGACCAGTACACCACCGTCACGCCGACGAGCGGCATGGTCCCGTTCCAGGCGGATTCCATGGACTCCTATCTGCAGAAGTTCATCGGGCAATCGGTTTCGGATATGTACGGTTTCATCAGCGGCACGCAGAGTTGGGCCAACGGCGGCTCAGCAGCGATCACCGACAACTTCGTTTCCATGGTGCAGCAGCGCATTACCGCGTACCCATCGATGGGCGAAGGGATCGACCCGCAAGCAATGGGTACGCAATACGCGAATGTGTTTATGAAAGTTCTTTCCAGCGTGCAGGTGTCGCAATTGGGCTCCACGAACTTCAACGGCAGCGTTCTCGATTTTCTGAATCAGGGCGGCTCGCCTGAGCCAACGGCACTGAATCAGGTGCCTGCGGTGATGAACACTTAGAGTATTTTGTTGACGCTTTTCGTTTTGCGCCTATACGGCGGTCTCGGCGGCCTTTACTTGCCCTTTCTTGATTGCAGTCAGGAAAGTGGCATAGTCGGCATAGGTCTGATCCGCGTACTGGCCCGCAAAGTCGCGGAGCGCCCGGGCCATTTTGGTCCCGGCTCCACAGTACCCCGAAATTTCGCAAGCGTCTCCCGACCGCGCATGCCCTCGCGCCAGCAGTTCCCCCGCCACGTGTGCCAGACTTTCCAGTCCGCCACCGCGTAGCTTTTCCAAATCGATGCGGCCCTTGTGGTCGTTGAGCTGCCGGACTAAATAGTGGTGTTCCCCAATTGAGGTCCAACCCAACAAAAGATCCGAAATCGGCTGTACCGCCCGCTGGCCCTCTGCGGCGCGCCGCCCCTGGTGCGGGTACACAGAATCCGGCAGCCACTGGGCGTAGGCCGAGGGCATCTCCTGCTTGATCTGCAGAAACATGGGATCAAGTGGGCCATTCCCCTCAAACAAAACCACGTAATCGCGCAGCCCGACGCTCCCCGTACCCACTACTTTGAAGCCCACGTCGACGGGCCGGAACAGGTCGAACAAATGCCGCCGGTCGGGCGATAGAATTTCGCGATACGCCGCCAGCGAATTCAGGACCTCCAGCGCTTTCTGGCCGCGTACCCGCCAGAACCCCGGCCGCAGATCTCGCACCCGCTGTTGTCCCCGATGGTTCTCTGTAAACTTTGCGAGCAAATCCGCGGGCTGGGCGCGCTGCGATTGCCTTAACGCCGCGTGAATCGGCCGGATGCGTTTCTGCCGGTGAATCTGCCGGCGTGCCACCTGCAAGATGGGCAGGTTCGCGAACTTTCGAATCGACTGGTAATAGCATTCCGCAAACATCTCCGCGGCGTCTTTGCATTGCGTCCGTGCGTGCCCGCTCTCGCCTCCGGCTAGGACAATGCTAGCCGCCATGCGCTTGACGTCCCACTCCCAGGGTCCGCGAATGCTTTCGTCGAAGTCATTCAGATCGAAAACCAGCGCGCCGTCCGGTGCCGCGAACGAGCCCAGATTTTGTACATGCGCGTCGCCGCACAACTGCACCATCAAGCCGGAATGCGGCAGCCGTCCCAGATCCGCCGCCATGATCGAAACTGCCCCACGGAAAAACGCAAAGGGCGAGATCTTCATCCGCGCGTATTTAATCGGAAGAAGCTGGCGAACGCGCCCTTCAGCCGCGGCGCGCAGCACGGCGACAGGATCGAACCGCCGCTCTTTCACGCGCACGTCGGCCTGTGCCGCGCGACTCACCGCTTCGCGCCGGCTTCTGCCGAACTGCGTCCGTTCCTTTTGAGTTGCGATCACAACCCTCAGCGAGCAGCAACTTTTTTGACGACAGCCTTGCGCTTCGCGCGCACCTTCACCGGCCCATCCATCTCCACTACTTTTGAGATGGCTTTCTTGAGAGACTCAAACACTCGATCCGCGGATTGCGAGGCGTCGATGACCTCGAACCCATAAGGATCTGCCAGATCGTCGAATACTTGAATCAAGCTCGACTGATAGCGTACAAAGCTCTCGAACATGTCTTTGCCGAAGTGCAGATCGAGGCCGCTCTCCCAATAATCGAACGCGCCGCGACCCACCACCACGCGCGAAATCAGGTCCTTCACCTCCGCCCGCATATACAGCACCGCATGCGGCACCAGTGCAAACCCCGCGGTGCGCTCAATCCACGTGCGATTTTCCCCGCGTGCGATGGCCCGCGCCATAATAGAAAAAATATAGCGGTCGGTCAGTACCACGAATCCGGCGCGCAATGCCGGAATAATTTCGTTCTCCAGGCGGTCAGCAAAATCTGTCGCGTAATACAAGGTCATGGTGATTGGACCCAGCGTATTTCCGGCCTTTGCTTCCTTGATGCCTTTGCCCGCCAGAGCCGACCGCGCCATGCCCGTGTCCAGCACCGCGTGGCCGAATTCCTCCAGCCACGGCTTCAAACGCCGCACCTGCGTGCTGCGCCCCACCGCATCCGGCCCTTCAATGACGATCAACTTGCCTTGCAGCTCAGCATAATCGACGCCCGGCAAAGCCGTCCTATAATATGACAGCGGCGGCCTACCCTTGTAATTCCGCAACGCGGACCTCCGTGCCCAGCACGCCTGGCGGACGCGTCCGCCCGAATTCCTGCAGCACAATCCGCCGCATTTCTTTTTGCTGAGTCTCAATAGATTTAGTCGCGTCGATCACATGGAAGCCCATCTCGTCAATCATCGATTCGTACTCTTCAAGAATTCGACCCTGGAAAATCCGAAAACTTTCTTCAATATTCCGGCTGAGCCCCAAGTCCATCCCA
>JALYJH010000135.1 GCA_030775415.1 Acidobacteriota bacterium
TCCTGTTGGACGAGCCCTTCTCCGGCATCGACCCTATCCAGGTGCTGGAATTGCAAAAAATCATTTTCGATCTCAAGAATTCCGGCATCGGCATCCTGATGACGGATCATAATGTGCGCGAAACCCTCGCCGTCACGGACCGCGCCTATATTATCAACAATGGCCGCATCTTCCGCTCCGGGTCTCCCGAATCGTTAGGCAACGATCCAGAAGTTCGCCGCGTGTATCTGGGTGAGCACTTCAGTATGGGGATCGAAACCACGCGCACGCCGCGCATCGATTAAAGTACAACTCAGTGAGTGAAGGATTAGGCAGCAGCGCCGGCGGCGGCTTGCTGGCCCATGGCGTTCGCGAAGTGCGCTACCACCATCGACATTTCTTCCAGAGCCTTGCGGGCGGCGGTCGGCGAGAACGCGCCGGCGACATTGTAAGAAGCGCGCATCACGCGGTAGTTAATTGCCAGCATGGTCTGTTCGAGGGATGATCCTTCAAACGAAGCATCGCCGGCCTTTTTCATCAAACCGTTCAGCAAAGCGTAATCGCGGTCGAGAGCGTCACGCAGCGTATCCATGTTGGCCGCGCTGGCACGCAACTGAGCCTGCACTTCCAGAAACCCGAGTTGATTGGCCATCACAATTTCGCTGGCGAAATCCCGCGTGGTCTTCGCACTCAAGATCAGCAGACAGGTGTAACGGAACCAGTAACCGAAGAGCAGCACTGAGCTAGCTGTAATGATTATCGTGGTGACGAGCTCAATCATTTCGTCTCCAGCCCCGGATGCTTTGGCGTCTGTTTCAATCTAGATGAAGAATAGCACCGGATCTTCCCGGGTTCAATACTTTTGAGGCCTACTAAGGTGATTTTGTCCCATGGGTGTAAGGGTTACCTGTAGGGAAGGTCATATCCGGAGCGGCCTCCGGATGTTGTTTCAGGTGTTCCCGGTAGAGCCCGGCGTAGCTGACGGTCAGGAACTGCTCCGCGGGGAAACCCAAGCGGGCCGCAGTACTATCGATCCACGCTTGCGGGCCTTCTAACTCCAGGTAGATGCCAATCGGAGTCTCATCGATGGTGATGACGCCGGGTTCTCCGTAGGCCTTGAACATCGTGCGGTACTTCTCGTAACGGAAGCCGGGGTGGTACCCCAGGCGTTCGAGTACCAGCGCAAACGCGTCGGGATCGGAAACGTCGAACTCAATTTCCTCGCGGCTCTTGTAGATTTCCCGGCTGGCGCATCCTTTATATGTGACCATGGCCCGCTGCCCCGCCTCTGGCGACGAAGTCCTGCGGAGCCGCAAGATCTGGTCGGTTTGCCGCAGAGCGCCGGAGGCCAGGTCGAAAAGCTGATCCGTTTCAAGTTCCCGCGGGGATAAAAGGCTATAGCCACGGCTTTCGATCAAAGCTCGGGCGTCTTCAGCGGAGCCTAGCCAGCGCAGCTTGATTTCGGTTTCTGTCACCTATGTTGTGATGATACGATGAGGCAACGCGCCCGTAGCTCAGCTGGATAGAGCGACTGACTTCGAATCAGTAGGCCGGGGGTTCGAGTCCCTCCGGGCGCACCAATTGAAACGCCGCACAGGCGCCAAACGAAGATCTAAAGGCGATACTTTCGACGCCTACTGCGGTGCGTGCAAACAAAGTCCGGATCAGTCACGCGTGACCGCCGGGCGGTTGGCTACAGTCACGGATGCGTGTTCGCAGGAAGCAGCAGCACGAAATTGCAGGGTGGCGTAGTGTATTGCGAGCAGCTCAAAATACCACGCCGGATGATCCGCTCAGGACCATCGTCGGGGAATGGGAGCTTGTAGGAGATCTTCGAAAGAATGTTTCCCGCCGTTTTGAATTTGTCATCACCCTCGATGAACTGAGTGTCGAGAACTCCTTTCGGCGAGAGCAAGACGAAGAATTCTGCGTTGCCGTCGCGTTGCACAAGCCCGGGTACCGGCACCGATCTCATTTCAGAGAGCTCGTCTTCGGCAGACACCGTTGCGGCGGCTCGGGGTGCGCCTCTTTTCAGCGTGGGCTTGTCATCTACAACGCCGCCGAGGGCTTCTAGGCGCTCGCGGGTTTCAGGCATATCGTGTTGAACCGCCAGAGCCAGTCGGTACGCATGAATTGCTTCTGCTTTCCTGCCTTGACGCTCGTAGAGCTGGGCGATGTGATCCGAAACCGCGGCCGATTGCAACAGCACCCAGGCGGCCTCCAGGAATTTCTTGGCGCGCACCAGATCTCCAGTGCGGAAATACGCCCAGCCGAGGGTGTCCCAGGTCGCGCCTAACGAACTCACCGCGCTCAAGTCCTCGCCTCGCACGGGCGACAAATGCGCCTGCTTAATCTTTTCTTCCCAGCCCGCCACCGCCTTCTGCGCGATATCGACAGCCTCGGAGGACTCCGTATTCGTATCGGCCAGCGACCAGGCAAGATCGTTTTGCGTCTCGGGGTCCAGTTTTTGATCTTGGATCTTGGCCAATAAACTCAAGCCTTCCGATTTCTTTCCGCCGCGAAGATCCGCGTCTAGCAATCTCCGTTGCAGGCGAATATCGTCGGGATTCGCCTTCAGCGAGGTCTCCAAAATCCCCGCAGCTTCCGTGAACTGCTTGTTTGCGATCAGGGCGGTGGACAACGATAAAGTCGCATCAATGTTCTCCGGAGCGGCCTGAACCCAATTGCGGAGCGTGCGGACGACGTCATCCTTTCGTCCAAGTTGCCTTTGCGCTTCCACCAACAAAGGATAAAACACCACATTGCCCGGATGTTCGTCCAGTTCTTTTTGCAGCGCATCGATGGCCTTGTCGAAATGGTTTTGCCTGCCGTAATACATTCCGTAGGCGGCCCACAGCCCGGTCTGCTGTGGATTCAATTCTTCCGCTCGGCTGAGAGCGTCGCGGGCCGTGTTGAGATCGCTATTTTGTAAGGCCTGCGCCGCTTTTTGCACCCATTCTCCAGCGGCTTCGTTGTCGCGCGTCACCGTAACGCGCCCACCGGAGCGCGCCAGTTGAATGAACTGATCCTCGTCATCCAGCACCGCCTTCGCAAACGTTCTGTATTCTTCCCAGTTGTTCACCGGGATCTTCGATTTCTTTCGAATCAGGACCCTCTCTCCTTTTAATACGCCCTGATCGACGGAGTAGGACGCGTTGTAGTCGGCAAAATCGGTTGTCAACTTGACGTCGGCCGGGAGCGCCACGGAATAACCCTCGGGCAGTTCGACCGCGCCGCGATACGTCAGCTTGCCGATGGCGCCCAAGGGGATCGCCTCGGTCGGCTTTTCCATTTCCGCGCCGCCTTCAATCCCGATCGGAGGAATGGGCACCGTGATACGGCGATTCCCCCAGTCCGCGTAGGTCTTGCGCTCGTAACTGTAGGTGTAATGAAAAGGAGCGGCGGCGTTTAATGGATTATCTACTGCCACACTGCTCACCGTGCCGGCATACCCCATCGCCTGAGCGAGGTTTTGCGCCAACTGCGTCCACTGCGCGGGAGCCGTGGCATGGAATGCGCTCTTCAACGCCACTTCCTCATCGCCGCGGGCGGTAATCTCGAAGTGTCCGGCCAACGTCCCCTCAGAGTTTAACTTGGCCTTAACATCCACGGTCATGTCGGCCTGGAATGGAAGAGTGTCCGGTGTCGTCATGATAGATGCGGTCCCATTGTCTGGGATCACAAGAGCCTTCTTGTCCCTCAAGATCGGCTGCAGCAACCCATAAGGAGCGACCTCCGGCGTTGTATCTAACCACGTTGCGGCGGCGTTCCCGGGGATGTACGTGATCACGTGATTGAATTGAGCCGGCGATGGAACCTCAGGATCCAGATCGATCCCAGCTCCAATGAGCACTGGCCAAGACGCGATTCCCGCCGCTTTAAGCAACGCCGAAAAGAGTGTATGTTTGTCCTTGCAATCCCCATACTGATTCGTCAGAACTTCGTCGGCGGAGTGCGGCTGATAGCGGCCCTCTCCCAGAGAAACGGAAATATAGCGAAACTTATTGGAGACGAATGCATAAATAGCACGCTGTTTTTCGGCATCGGTGTTTAGTCCGTTCACCAATTCAGCGGTCTTGGCTTGAACCGCGGGAGTTACTTCGACTTTCGACTTTTGCAGATCCGCGTACCATTTGCCCACTTCAGCCCAGCTGTTGAAAGTGGTCAGTCCGATATCGGCATGGGAATGCGCCGGAGCCGGCTTCTTCTCCCCATCTTCTTTTGTCGGCTCTAACTGAGAATTCGTCCACGAATAAATCACCCCGCCGTTCTCTTCGCTAACCTGGGAAGGATAGTTGGGGCTGCTCACCTTCACGAACTTCCCATTTGGGATCGTCACGCGCAGCGTTTCACTCAGCACAACCCCGTCTCTCAGGAAATTGTGCGCATACCAAAACTGATTGGGGACGTCCGCCGTCGTGCGCGTCGTTCGCGTGCGCCATTCTAAAATGTCGCCAACGCTTAGCCCCTTGACCGGCACCTGTTTTTCGCGTGTATCGCTGTACGTGGGCGCCGTCCGCGTCACTTCTGTCGGAACATCTTGTACGTCCGAATCCGGTGTGGAAACCACGGCCCCGTCCGGCTTGATTACGTGGATTTCCTTAAATTCCACGCTCTCGAAGGATTTCCGGTATGCCATGTTCAAAACACCGAACGCCTGAATCGCCGCATCGGATTGAATGCGGATTCGCACCAGGTGTTCTTCCCACCCTGTCCCGTCCGCGGAAAAAACGTTGTCCGTTGAGAGCCGCTCCACCACAAAACTCTCTTTGGAATAGTCGCGATTGGAGGTCGTAATTCCGGCTTTTTCAACCCTCGGAGCAGGCGCAGCGGAGGGCGCACCCGAGGAGACATTCCTTTGAAATGCACCGCCGCGTCCGGCAAATAGAGCGAGGCCGATCACAATCAGGAATTCACGAAAAACGAGGCTTGGCAAGGTGAACCTCCATGTTCAGTTAGTATACCTGTCAATCACGGAAATTGGCCTAGCGAATATCGAAAACTTATTCTCTCTCGGTACCATAACTTAAAAGTAGTCTCCATAATTTAGCCGCTCTGAGTTGGCCATTAGTTTAGGCCGCGTCAAATCCCCTCTTACTTACGAAGACGGTTATGTTGTTTCTGACGCATGTTTTGCGGAATCGCCGACGGACTCAGATTAGGCCTCATAAGTCGGCTTGTGACCACTAACCGTGTGCTGCGGTCGTGTCCACAAGCATCAATGGCCCTGCTGGGAACGATACACGGTAGCACCTTCCACGCGAACCTCACGGATGCTCTCCGCGCCCGCCAGCGTGAACAGCGCCGCCAAAATTCGCTCCGCATCGTCCGTCTGCTTAATCACTGCTGCCAACGGGCTGCCTTCTGGAGGCTGCAAATACACCACGTCCGCCGCTTTCCCCGGACTGAAGTCTCCGGTTTCATCGTCCAGACCTAACGCCTCCGCACCAGCCCTGGTGGCCAAATAAAGCAGATGGCCGGCGTTCAACATGACTCCATCCGGCGCGAGCCTCTGCATTAAATACGCTTGCAAGCCTTCCTTGAGCATGCCGAACACTGCGCCCCGACCAGTCGTTTAAGACACCAACTGTCGCTGCTCGCGAGAAACGTGCTCGCGCGTCCGATGCCGCCGCCCACGTCGGTGCCCAGCGCACACTTCACGCCCGCATCAATGTGGAGTCGCAGCGGGAACAGTCCACTGCCTAGCGCCGCGTTACTACATGGGCAATGGGAAATCGCAGTCCCGCTCGCGGCCAGACGCTCCACTTGGGATGCGCTCGGATGAACATTGTGCGCCATCACCGTGCCGCGCCCGCCCAGTTGAAATCGCTCATACACATTTAAATAGTCGGAGCTCCATGGAAACAGTTGGGCCACTTCCGCGATCTCCTGCCGGTTCTCATTCAAGTGAGTTTGCAAGCGGACGCCGGGGTTTTCGCGCAGCAGCGTCTGGCATACTTCGAGCATGGCTTCCGACGCCGACAACGCGAAACGCGGCGTCACCGCGTAGAGCAGCCGCCCTTTGCCGTGAAAGCGCCGAATCAAATCACTGGACTCGCGGTAGGCGTCGGCGGGCCGCTGATGCAGTTCCGGGCGAAGTCCGCGATCCGAAAGAACCATCCCGCTGGCGATCCGCAGGCCGGATTTCTCAGCCGCTTCAAACAGGGATGCCGTCGCTCCCGCGAAGTGCGCGCCAAACACCAGAGCCGTCGTCGTTCCATGCGCCGCCAGTGCGCTCACAAAGTCGCGTGCGGTTTCGCAGGCGTACGAATGCTCCGCCATGCGCGCCTCTTCAGGAAGCGCGACGGACTCCAGCCAGTCAGGCAACTGCCGCCCCAGCCCGCCCAATATATGCACCTGAGGGAAATGAATGTGCGTATCGACGAACCCTGGAAGTAGAAATCCGCCGCGTAGATCGGTTGTCGGAACTTCGGGATGAGCCGCGTGAATCTCACTGTGCTCGCCGCACGCAACCACTTTGCCGTCGCGCATGAGTAAACCGCCGTCCGCATACGATTCCAGCCCTTTATCGCTATGGAACGGATTGCGAGGCGTGTGAAACAGATGAGCCCGCAGTAATTCTCCGCGGCCGGAAGCACTCATGGATGCAGGACTCATCGCGTTTTGCCCGCGGCTAGCCCTTCCCGCGGAAAATGAAGACCAAATCGATGATCAAGATCACGATAATCACCAGCTCCATCACGAAGGCCCGGCCTTCATGGAACTGGTCCATCATGAACTCATACAGCTCGCCCGCCGTGTGCAGTTTGCTCTCGACCAGCCTGCGATAATCTTCTACTCCCAAGCGTGCCGAAGCCAGACGGTACAGGCGCGCCGAAAACATGTCGCTCAAGAACTTGATCGAAGTATCCACGCGCTCCGTAAGCTCGCGAAGATCCAGACGGATTTTGTTCAGGTTCTGCGCCTGTGACGCCAGGCGCCAACGCGCGAATGCACCGGCTTTCTTCTCAAGCGATTTGTAAACGCCTTCCAGCAGAGTACTCAAGACCTGATCGTAATAACGAAACTCCAGCAACTGTGTGTTGGCGTATTCCAGCAGTTGAATGGTCGACGCCGCGCCATCCACGGTGTCGTGA
>JALYJH010000136.1 GCA_030775415.1 Acidobacteriota bacterium
CTGCTGGACATTGCGCAGATCGCGGCGGCTTCGCTACCAGCCGCGCGTATCCCCGGCGAATAAAGATATCCTAAGGGCGATGCGGACTGTCGTCACTTTCGCGCTGTTTTGCGTGCTCGCGAAGGCCGAGGGCAAACTGGCGGCCAAGGCTGCGCCCAAGTTCACGGCGGAGCAGCGCGCGGCGCAAGCGATGCTGCGACCGCTCAGCTTGCGCGACCGCGTGGGGCAGTTGGTGATGGGCGCGTATTATGGCGACGCACCGGGCGCGCATTCGAAGGAACTCATCCAATTCCGGCACTGGGTGAAGGACCTGCACATCGGCGGGCTCATCATGGTAAACCGGGTGCAGAACGGGCTGGCGCGGACGGCGGAGCCGCACACCATGGCGCTGTTTTTTAATCAGATGCAGAAGTTGTCGAAGACTCCGCTGCTGATCGGAGCGGATTTCGAGCGGGGATCGTCGATGCGGGTGAGCGATACGGTGCGCTATCCGTTCAACATGGCGTACGCGGCGGCGCGGGACGTGGATGCTTCGCGGGCGGAGGGGCTGGCCACGGCGCGAGAGGCGCGCGCGCTGGGGGTGCAGTGGGTGTTTGCTCCGGATGCCGACGTCAATAATAATCCGCTGAATCCGGTGATCAACATTCGCTCTTACGGCGAGAATCCGCAGGAAGTGTCGGAGCATGTAGCGGCGTACATCGAGGGGGCGCATTCCGACCCTAAGAATTTGGTTCTGGTTTCGGCGAAGCATTTTCCGGGACACGGCGATACCAGTATCGACAGCCATCTGGATCTGGCGCGTCTGGATGCCACGCGCGAGCACATGAACGAAGTGGAATTAAAACCGTTTGAGGCGGCCATAAATCATGGAGTCGATTCCATCATGTCGGCGCATATGACGGTGCCCGCAATTGAGCCGAGTGACATTCCGGCGACGGTTTCGGCGCGGGTTCTGACGGGACTCCTGCGCGAGGATTTGGGATTCAAGGGGCTGGTGGTAACGGACGCGATGGATATGGCGGGGCTCACGAAGCAATTTAATACAGGCGAGGCTTCGGTGCGCGCGATCGAAGCTGGGGCCGATGTGCTGCTGATGCCGGCTGATCCGGGGGCCTCGATTCGCGCGGTGCTGGCAGCGGTGGCGCAAGGGCGGATCTCGCGGCAACGCATCGACCAGAGCGCGCTGCGGGTACTCGAGGCAAAAGTTCGGGTGGGATTGCCGAAGAGGAAGATTGTCGATCTGGACGCGATCAGCGATGCGTTGGACCTGGATGAAGAAGCGAGTCGCGCGCAGGATGTGGCGGACCGCGCGCTGACGCTGGTGAAGAATGAGGGCGGCGTGGTGCCATTGTTCGCTCCCAATCAGGCGTGCCTGGTAGTGTCGTCGGGGGTGCGGCTGTCCACGTTCGGGCAGAGACTGGCGCAGGAATTTCGTAAACGGGCTCCCCTGGCGCGGGTGGCGTTCGTCGACAATTCGCTGCCGCTGGCGGCGCTGGATGCGGTAATCGGCGACGTGTCTGTGTGTTCGGCTCTGGTGTTCGCCACGTTTACGACGAACCCGATGTTGAGCGGCGATCTGCCGGCATATCTGGAAACGATTTCGCAGGGATCGACGCCGGTCGCGCTGGTGTCGTTTGGCAATCCTTACCTGCTTTCCGCGTTTCCAAAAGTAAACGGATATCTGGCGGCGTTCAGCACGGCGACGCCGTCCGAGATTTCGGTGGTGAAGGCGTTGATGGGCGAGATACCCATTACCGGGCACCTGCCGGTGACGATTCCGAACTTCGCGCAGTACGGCGACGGGATTCAGCTGCCGGCTAAAACGAAATCCGTTCCGTCAGGAAATTAAGTTCGGCGTCGAGCGCGGATTTCTTTTTGCGCAGGTCACTCTGCGTGTCGCGCAGTGCGGCTAGCTTGGTTTCGGCTGCTGCTAACTGTCGCGCGTAGATCTGGACTTGATCCTGCTGGCCGCTGACGCGATTCAGGCTCTCGATGTTGCTGCGCAGGCGGGTTTGGTCCTGGGTGAGGGCGGTGACGTCGGCATCGGCCTGGCGGATGGCGGAGTCATTGGCGGCGACCTCGCGTTTCTTCTGGGCAATTTGATCGAGCTGGCGGCGCGCGCTTTCGTTCAGGGATTGGTTCTGGATGTAGACGGCGAGGAGGTCAGGCGTCAGGTTCGTGACGGAGAGCGATTCGTCGTAGACACGTTCTTCGCGCACGGGAAAAGTTTGGGTGTCCGAGGCTGCGAGTTTCACTTCAAAACGATAGGCGCTGGGAGTCGTTTCGCTGGGCTTATGCTCCATGAGGGTGTAGCCGGGACGCTGGGCGTGCTCGATCACCAGCGTCTTGGCTTTAGCGTCCACATTCTTGACGGTGTAGGTTTTGGTTTCCTGGAGGGCGGAGCGGGTGGTGAGGATGCCGCGCTGGAAATGGATTTCGCGGACGACGGCTTGCGAGGAATCGAACGCCGTGGTGACGCGGGTGCCGAGATCGACGCCGTAGCTGATGAGTCGTTTGTCGCTCATGGGAAGGGTTTCGACTAGCGCTTCTCCAGCGTACGATCCGGTGTCGTAAACGGTGATGGGACCGCCGTCGAGAGTTTTGCCGGTGTTGTTGGTTAACTCAGCGGCGTCGCGCGGGTTTAGGCCGTAGGTTTCTGAGTAGACCAGGAGTTTGCGGGCTTGGATTTTCTGTTGCAGGAAGGGGAGCATGGCGGATTCGCCTTGCTTCACGGTGACGGGGGCGGCGAAGCTGTATTCGAAGAGTTCGCCGGCTTGGCGGGTATCGGCGGTGGCTGCGAAAGAGGAGGGGGCGAACTGTAAAGCCTCCGCGAAATTGCGGCCGTTCAAAGGTACGTCCCTGGCCTGAGCTTGGACCTGAGGCTTTGGTGCTGCTGTCTTGGCGGCTGCTTCCATCGCGCCCTGATATACGATGGGCGCCGCGGCCTGATTCTCGGCTAGCTCGGCGAAGGGACGCTGGATGTAGCGGGGCTCGTAGAGGCTGGTGATAAACGATACGGGTTTGCCGGAGACCACGGCGAGGCGCACATTGTTCCAGTCGTCACCGGAGGTGTTATCGATGATGGCCCAGCCTTCGAGCGTGGGCTCGTTGGCGGCGCCGAACATGAGGCGGTAGCTGGATTTCCACACCGGGGCGGGCGTCATGTAGCTGGCGATCAACTGGCGCGCGCCGGAGCTAACGGCGTCGATATAGACGCCGCGGCGGTCGCGGGCGTGCGATTGGTTGAGCACGGCGAGGTAGGCGGCTAGCTGGCTCTGCTGTTTGGGATCGCTAAGTTTGACGGCGGTGGCGGCGGCCAGATCGAAGCTGCGGATGTCGCCGGAGTCCATTAAAAGTACCAGTACTTCGTGCTGCGAGGGGCGATCTTTATCAGATTGCTCGACGACGCGGGCGCTGATGATGATGCCAGCGGCGTCGCCGGCGCTCAGTTTCAGTTCGACGCGCGCGCCCTTCATTTGATCGAGAAACGCGGCGAGAGAGGCGCCGGCGCCCAACTGGAAGGGAAAATCCGCGAGGCGTTTTTCCAAAGGGTCACTGGAATCGTAGCGCACGCCGTTGACTTTTCCGCCATTGCGGTCTGTAACGGTAAGCGACTTGAGGACATCGTTCATATCGTCGGGCTTGAAATCCAGGCGCGCGGTCTCGCCGGGCTTTAGTTCGCCAGAACGCTGCAGGTGAGCCACGCCATGCTTATACAATGTCACTTCAGCAATGGGAAGATCAGCGGCGGAGAGTACGGGGACGAGGATCCAAACGGGCCAAATGCGCCAAAACATTTTCATAGCCTCCTGTTTCCTGTGGACTTGACAGCGGCAAGCGCCAAGCGTCAGACTCGAAAGAGTTATTGTTCATTTCAGTCTATAGGATGGGAGAAGCAGGCCTTGCATAGAAATTTGAAGCCGGTTGCATGGCATAAGTTCCTGGGGCGCTTGCTGAGCGGGGCCCTGCTGGTGGCGGCGGCAGCGACGGGGAGCGCGCAGGACAGCACCGATTTAAGCACCTACCGGGGGCCGGGGGTTGCCAGCCCGGGAGTGGGAAATATTGGAATGCGCAGCGGCGAACAGGTTGATCTGCGCTATTATGTCGGCGTTTCGGGAGTCGTCAATACCAATCTGCAGCCCTTCGCGCTGGACGCGCAAGGCAATCTGCTCCGCATCCATAATCTTTACGGGATCGATGTGAACGGGGGCGTTTACGGAGTGCATCGCTGGAAGCACTCGCAACTGGGGGTGGACTACGGCGGCGATTACCTGCGCAATGTGAATTCAGATTCCTATAACGTGACCAATCAACGTTTATCGCTAGGCTATACCGTACAGCCCACCCGGCGCTGGACGCTGGACTTACAAGAAGCCGCGGGAACCATCACGACTGCCAACAACGAACTGGTGAATACGCAGGCGAACGAAGCCAATTCGGTTGTCACCCCTACCACGCTGTTGTTCGATTCGCGAACCAGCTTTTTGCAATCGTCCGCTTATGCGACGTATTTGCAATCGGCGCGCAACAGTTTTACCTTCGGCGGGTCAGGGTTCCTGAACGATCAAAAGAGCGTGGGTCTTTCGAATTCGGGGGGATACACGGCTACCGGGAGCATGCATCGGCGGATGTCCAAGAACACCACGGTGGGCGCCAGCTATACGTACTCGCATATGGAGTTTCCGGGATTCCATAGCAATTCGGATTCAAACTCCTACCAGGGCACGTTCGCAACCGTGCTGGGACAATATTGGACTTTTTCGCTGGAGGCAGGGGCGACGGTGACGGAAATCAACAGCCAGATTACGCTGGCTCTGAGCCCAGAGCTGGCGGCTTTATTCGGGCAGGCGACCATCATTGAAAATGGCTACTCGCGTACGACTTACCCCAGCGGCTCAGCGACCCTGGAGCGCAAGTTCAAGCGAGCGGACCTGCGTTTCAATTACTCCCGCGGCTTGAATGCGGGTAACGGCGCGACGGGAAGCGCCCGGCAGGAGGGCGCCTCCATGGCGTTCAGCTACACGGGGATTCGAAAGCTGAATCTGGGAGTGAATGGCGGGCACTACAATCTGGTATCCATTGGACTGAACACAGGAACGTACGCATATTATACCGGGTCAGCCGGCTTCACTTATGCGCTGGGACGGTCCATCAGCCTGTCGGCGCGGTATAGCGTCAATCACCAACAAGTCGACGTAGGGAGCTACGTTCGGACGACCACACTCGCCTCGCTAGGGTTGGTATTCAGCCCGGGTAACATTCCTTTGGCGCTGTGGTAGCGCGGGTTGCATGAGCTCCTCCTGCCTGCTGCTGGTAGACGATGAACCGGCCTTGGCAAATCTTTTGAAAAAATATCTGGAGCGGCTGGGGTATGAAGTAGACGCGTGCACGCATCCGCAGGCGGCGCTGAAGCTGCTGGACGAGAATCCCGGGCGCTACCGGCTATTAGTGACGGACTTGACGCTGCCGGAGATGAGCGGCGAAGAGCTGGTGCTGCGGTCGCGCGAACGGACACCCGAGCTACGGGCGATTATTGCCAGCGGGTATCCATACGAGCCGCGGTCGACGGGGGTAGAGTTTCTGCAGAAACCCTTTCAGCCGGTGCTGCTGGCGCAGGCCGTAGAGCGAATTCTGAAAGCGTAGCAGGGCTAATTGCGGCCGCACCACTCGGGGGTGGCGCACATGCCGGAAGGGCAGGCAGGGGCGCTCTCCTTCGCGATGCCGTGGGCGCGAGCGGCGAAGCTGGAGACTTGCGCGGTGACGCGATTGCGGCCGCAGGACGGGCATTCGGCGGCGGCTTCACGCGCGCTTGCGCGGACCAGCTTTTCGAACTTGTTTCCGCAGTCATCGCAACGGTATTCAAATATCGGCATGGTGAGTTTACTCCGTTGAATTATTCCAACAAGGCTGTAGCTATTTTATCAATCCAGGCGGTGACTTCGGCGGGCGGGGCCTGAAAGTTATTTACCAGGATGGAAAATGCGAGTTGGCCATAGGTGGCGCTGCCGGCATAACCGGAGAGAGCCAAGGCACGGCTGAGGGTTCCG
Source organism: Acidobacteriota bacterium (assembly GCA_030775415.1). Taxonomy (GTDB): domain Bacteria; phylum Acidobacteriota; class Terriglobia; order Bryobacterales; family Bryobacteraceae; genus Palsa-187. The sequence continues at coordinate 6,048 of JALYJH010000136.1, forward strand.
GTTTTTGCGCGAATGCCGCGGCCGCCGGACATGCAGCACAAGCGATGGCTCAAGGTTCCGTCGGCGCCGCCGGCGGGGAGCAGCGACATCCATAGGGCGCTAGCGGGCGATTGCGCTTGGCGCGCGAGGATATGGGTAAGCAAGCGCGGCGTCAGCAGGGTATTGCGGGCGAGGCCGGATCCGTCTTCTAGGCGCCAGTCTCCTGGTTGCGCTCCGCTGGCGGTGAGGTAGGCGGTCATTTCGGCGAGTCCGGCGGCGGTGGTGGCTTGGTTGCGGGTGACGCGGCCCACTTCGCGCAGCAGGAGTTCGGCGTGGAGGTTCACGCTGAGGATGTCCATCAACTGGAGCAGCTCGACTAGCGGAGGTGAGGTGCGGGTAGCGAGCTCTTGGCCTTCAGCGGGGGCGTAGGGCTCGCCAAGGGCTCGATGGCGGGCGACGGGGCGACCGTGGATGGCGATGCCACGGCGCGTAAGAGCGTCGTAAAGAGCGGAGGCGGCGAAGAGCGCGGGGTCGTCCACCGGCAGATTTTCAATCACGGTGCGGCCCGCGGGAAGAGCGCCGGTGAGCTGCCATTGAGTGGATCGCGCTATGCGGCGCGCGTGGACGGCGGGTTCCGTGGCGGGGGCTGCGATGCTTACGAGATTGTCGATGGTTAAATACTCGAAGGCTGGCTCGACGGCGAGCGCGCCGGGAGAGATCGAGACGGCAACGGTATTGTCGTTCAGGGATAAAGCACTGACGGGGGCGCCGTAGTCGCGCAGGGAGTCGTCTTCGGTCCAACTGGGGGGATAGGGGTCCCAGGGGAAGAGGCGATCGTCGCCGACGATATCGCCGTCGATACGCTCGACGCCGTGGGCGGCGATGGCGTCGGCTAGCTGTTCGATGGCTTGCAAGGGCGGGCCTGGGCGCTGCTCCTGCTCTTTGTTATAGGGGAAGGCGCGGCCGGAGAGCGAG
>JALYJH010000137.1 GCA_030775415.1 Acidobacteriota bacterium
GACGCCACCCGCGGAGCGCGCCGTTGTTGTCGGGCTTCGCGAGGATCGCCGCGAAATCCTCATAACCGATGTTCTCGACGCAGAACCGCATCATCGCTCGGTGCAGCCCCGGCCCTCGCTGTGGCCGATGCTCACGGCGTTGGGTTTTTCCATTGGCTTAGCGGGGTCGATTTTCGCCTTTTCCTGGTATTACGTCGCCTCGGCACTCGGCATGATTGGTTTGATCGGATGGTTCTGGCCGGAGCGGCCGCTGGAGGTGGAGCAATGAGCCAACGGCGCCAACTCGATGTCTCGGGCCTGCCCCCTTACGACATTTCGAACCAATCGCCGCTCTTCTGGGGACAGGTTTTGATGTGCCTGATCGAAGGCAGTCTGCTGTGCATGCTGATTGCGACTTATTTTTACCTGCGGACCACTGTAAGCGTATGGCCGGGACCTGGCGTGCATCTGCCGGGTCTAACGTTCTCCACCTGGGCTCTGCTTCCGCTCCTCGCCAGTTGTGCGGGTTCGTATCTGGCAAGCGAAGCCGCAAAGAAAAACAGCCGCTCGGGAATGCTCTGGGGGTTAGGCGTGAATCTCAGCCTCGGGATTGTCTTTGTGGTACTGCGGGCTATCGAGTGGAGCTCCCTGAATTTCACCTGGGAGAGCGACGCGCACGGCAGCATCGTTTGGACCATCCTTTTCTTGCACTCTTACGACATCGTCGCGGATATGCTCATGACGGCGGTCCTCATCATCATCGTTGCATCCGGCCGGTATGGCCCACGTCAAAGAATCGGCGTTCACGTAGACAGCGTCTTGTGGTATTTCCTGGTGGGCATCTGGATCCCGCTCTATGGCGTGGTCTATTGGGCGCCTCGGCTGATCGGAGGACCGCGATGAAGCAAGCCGCTCTGGCGACAGGTTTGATTCTCTCGCCCATGGCGTGGTTTGCGAGCCTCGAAGCGAACTTTGCACTGGCGCCTCTTGCCTGCGCCGGGCATGCAAAAAGCTTGCTTCTTCTGATCTCTGGCGCAGCTTTGGCCTTGGCCCTTGCCAGCGGCCTTTTAGCCTGGACACAGCGTCATTTTGAAAAGCGCCTGGCTCTCTCCGGGACGGTGGTCAGCGCTCTCTTCAGCCTAGTGATCGTAGCGCAAGCTATTCCGAACCTAATGCTCAGGGGCTGTGAATGAGGCGGCTGATCCTTCTGGCATTGGCGATAGCGCCTCTTGCGTCCGCGCATGTGGGCGAACCACTGAAACCCCATGATCTCTGGTATGCGTGGAGCTTTGATCCCGGCATTATTATTCCGCTCTCGCTAACCGCTCTGCTGTATTTGCGGGGAGCGCAACGCATCCACGGCATCACTCCGAAACAGAAATTCTCTTTCTGGACAGGTTGGTTTATCCTCTGCGTAGCTTTGTTATCGCCGTTACATCCCCTGGGCGAGGTGCTTTTTTCAGCACATATGGCACAACACGAACTCCTCATGGTTGTAGTTGCGCCTCTTCTTGTAATCGCGCGGCCGCTTGTAGGGTTGCTGTGGGGCTGGCCCTTCACCTGGAGGCGCTCGCTGGGACATTTTTCAAAACGCACAACTGTCCAAGGAACCTGGCGTTTCTTTACTCATCCGATGACGGCGTGGTGGGTTCATGCGGCCGCGCTCTGGTTGTGGCACATCCCCCGTCTTTTCCAGGCCACGCTCCAGAGTGATTGGATTCATTCCGCGCAGCACGTGAGTTTCCTGGGATCGGCGCTCCTTTTCTGGTGGTCGCTCTTTTATGGGCACAGCAAAGTCCGTTACGGCGCCAGCGTAATTTATGTGTTCACGACTGCGGTGCATACGAGTATCCTCGGGGCTCTACTGACATTTTCCTCGGCCGTCTGGTATCCGGCTTACGCTATCACCGCGCCTGCTTGGGGCTTGACGCCTCTGGAAGATCAACAGGCAGGCGGTCTGATTATGTGGATCCCTGCTGGACTCGTATACCTGATCGTGGGATTGATCCTCTTTGGGGAATGGATGCGCGAGAGTGACCGCGTCGCGAAGACGCGCCCCTACGCCGGAAAGGGCGAGTATGCGGCTTAGCATCCTTCTCCTTCCGCTCTTGCTCACCGCGGCCTGTGGCCCACGGACCAGCGAAGTTTCAACCGGCGGCAACTTAGCTGCCGGTGAAGACGACCTGTATCGTGTTGGCTGCGGTAGCTGCCATACCATTCCTGGCATTGTTGGCGCTCACGGCAAAGTCGGTCCTAGCCTGGAAGGCATCGGGAACCACAGCTATGTCGCGGGGCAGCTACCCAACCAGCCGCCCAACATGGAGCACTGGATTCAGCATCCGCAATCTGTTCATCCCAATACCTTGATGCCGGAGCTCGGCCTGACTGACGCTCAGTCGCGGGACATCGCAGCCTATCTTTATTCACTCAACTGACTCACTCATAAACAGGAGGCACATGATCACACTCGCAGAGGCAAAACGCGTTTTGGCCGCGGCCGAACGAAAAGCAGAAGAAATCAATCAGCCTATGAACATCGCCGTCGTCGACGCGGGAGGAAATCTGCTTGCCCACATCCGTATGGATAAAGCTTGGATCGGAAGCGTCGATATCGCCATCAACAAGGCCTGGACCGCGAGAGCCTTCGATATTTCCACCAAGGAACTCGCCGAGCTTTCGCAGTCCGGCGATCAGTTTTTCGGTATTCACACCTCAAATCACGGGCGCGTCATGATTTTTGCAGGTGGCATTCCGCTGAAGCGAGGTGACAGTGTCGTGGGTGCCGTGGGTGTCAGCGGCGGAATGGGTAAACAGGATCAGGCGGTGGCGGAAGCCGGGGCGGAGGCCTTTTAAATCCGCGCGTATTGAATCTCAGGATTGGACGCGATGGCTTTAGACGTGCTGATTAGATGCCATTATGGTTATCCCTATAGACCGCTTCACAAAGCTACGCACAACACCGCCTATAGCAACTACACCGCTTAAGCGCCCACCGGACGACGATCCTCCGCCCGTTTCGCAAGCTCTGGCCGCTTAGTATGCGATATGCGAAAAGTACCGCATGTGCAGTCGGAGTAGGTGCAGCCTTCGCGCTTGTCGCTGCTCTCAGGATGCGGCAGCCCCGCAGAAAGCTGGCTGGCAACGTCGTTCTCATCACAGGCGGTTCGCGAGGTTTTGGATTCGCTCTAGCCCGGGAATTCGGAAAACTCCAATGCCGCATCGCGCTTTGCGCGCGTGATGGCGACGAATTAGAACGAGCGCGAAAAGCTCTCGCACTGGACGGCCGTGAAGTCTTTACAGTGCTTTGCGATATTTCAGATAGGGACGGAGTCGGGGCCATGGTAGAGGCTGTCCGTTCCCATTTCGGCAAAATAGACATTCTCGTCAACAACGCCGGCGAAATCACCGTATCGCCCTTTGAAAATCTGGAAGTAACAGATTTCGAGCGTGCGCTGGGGGTCATGTTCTGGGGCACAATTTATACGACGCTCGCGGTATTGCCGTTCATGAAGGCGCGGGGCCAAGGACGGATCGTGAACGTTACCTCTATCGGGGGCAAGGTAAGCGTCCCGCACTTATTAAGCTACAGCTGTGCCAAGGCGGCTGCGGTGGCGTTTAGCAACGGCCTCCGAAATGAGGTCGCGCGTTTTGGCATCGCTGTAACTACGATTATCCCGGGGTTGATGCGAACCGGTGCGCACGTAAACGCTTCCTTCAAGGGAAATTATGTGGCGGAAGCCAGCTGGTTCGGCGCAGCCGCCAGCTTGCCCCTGCTGAGTGTGAACGCGGAACACGCGGCACGACTCGCCCTGACTGCCGTTTGTGCGGGCAAAACAGAGGCCGTGCTGGGGGTTCCGGCGCAGATCCTGTTGCACACGCAAAAACTTTTCCCTGGATTGACTGCGGATGTGCTGCGCATGAGTAACGCATTATTGCCGGCGGGTAGCTCCGGCGAATCGATGCGAACCGGGCGCGACCTCGAAGATCAGCATGGCTCGTTGTATCATTTGCTCACTATTCTTGGCAAGAGGGCTGGCCAAAGACTGAATCAACCCGTTTAGCTGTGGCCCTTTTCTTGCTGCAAAGGTACGCGTGTTCTGTGTACTCTGCGGCGCTCCAAACTACTTCGTTGTTCGCTCGGCGCGCGAAGTTGAACAGGAATCCCGTTTACGTGAGCGCTTCGTCGAAGCACGCCTCGGCCACTCGCCCGCTGGATTGGAAGGAATGGATCTCACGCAATTTATGCATGGAGGTACGGCAGAAATTGTAGCTTGTGCGCTGTGTGGCACCATCCGAAGAAATGAGGAGCGGACGGCGCAGTATGACTCCGACCGGTATGACACTGCGCTGATGGCGCATTTGTACCCGCGTTATCGCGATACCTTTGCGCAGAAATGCGATCATTTTCAACCTCTCCTGGGTTCAGGTGCCGAAGTGCTTGAACTGGGCAGCCACCTGGGCGCATTTTTGGAAGTCGCGGAAACATGGGGCTGGAAACCGAGCGGTCTGGACATTGGACGTGACACAAGCGTCTTCGCGCGGCGTCAGGGCGGCTCTGTCAGACAAGTTTCGCTCGAGGACTATTCCTCCTGTAGCCGGCCGGACGCGATTTTTATATGGAATTGTTTTGAACAACTGGATGATCCCTGGGCAACTCTGGCTCGCGCTCGCCGGAATTTTACCGGCACCCGACTGGGGGTTCATTCCAGCGGCTCCGCGCGTTGGGCTACAACAACCTGCTTGGTTTTCCGTATCTGAACGGCTATAGCCTGAAACACCTGAAGCGGCTATTGGCATCCATGGGGTTTGAAACCATTTCAGCCTTCGCAGCAAACCTTTTGACACCACCCTATCCCGAACTCGACAAAAGAGTCCGCAAGGAATGGTCTCAGATTCGTGTTGCGACGGAACAACGCGGCGCGGCAAAGAGCGATCTCGCAAAGCCTGAGGGCGTGGAGGAGTTGTACAGGGTCATTCGCGACACGGGACGTCCAGTCGATGCCATCGCGTTGAATGCCGGTGTGGGCGCCGGAGGCGATTTTGTACGAGAGACTAGTCTTGACGCGGACTTCAACGTGATCGATTTAAATATCAAGTCCACAGGACATTTGGGAAAGAGGACAAGGCCGGGTACTCTTCACCTCCTCGATTGCGGCGACAATGCCCGGTACATTCAATGCCGTTTATAACGCTTCGAAGGCTTTCATCCAATCCTTCGCCCAAGCTGTTCGCAACCAACTGAAGGATACCGATGCTTACGATTACCGCCTTGATGCCGGGCGCTACCGATAACAACTTTTCTCACCGCGCCGGCATGGACGATACAAAGGTGGCGAGGAGCGAAAAAGACGATCCGGCCGACGTGGCTAAAACCGGATTTGAGGCCCTGATGGCTGGAGACGACCATGTAGTCGCGGGCTCCTTTAGGAATAAAGTGCAAGCCACGATGGCGCACGTACTGCCTGACACCACGACGGCAGAAATGCACCGTAAGCAGGCGGAACCGGCCCAAGAAAACCGCTAAACTTGGAGGTTATTGGCTAATTGGTTGTTGGATGCGGGGGACAGCACCGCTACGAACGCACTCGTTCTCTCGTTCAGGCTACGACTGTCCCGATTGACTGGTATCCTTCCAGTGTGAATGCAGGGCGTACCATCAAGGTCGGGCTGGTTCTCCTTTCACAAGCACTTATTGCCGTTATTGGGTCAAACCAAGGCGTGCCTGCCCTGATGCGCGCCGGGCGGGGCATCTACGTTCGTCCCGTCGAGAGCCGCTTTGGCACACGTCCCCCTGTGGCGTCCAAAGTCGTCGAAGCCATCGCCGCTCAATGGGGCGAGAGCGTGGCTCTACACGGTGCCGCCGCCGCCAATGAGCTCGGCTTAACAACTCAGGTGCCGGTTCGCGAGGTTTATCTGACCTCCGGTCGGAGGCCGGCGCCTCAAGCTGGATGCTCAGGTCGTTGAGCTTCGACACGCTCCAGCCTGGCAATTGGTCTTACCTGGACGCCCCGCAGGCGCGGTAATTCGAGCGCTTGCATGGCTAGGGCCGAAGCGGGCGAGCGAAGCCCTCCGAACACTTCAGCGAAAGTTGTCACCATCGGAGTTGCGAGCAGTCGTCGGCGCCCGCGGAAGGCTCCCGACATGGATGGCCCAGGAGGTTAGCGCGCTGGCAAACAATGGCTGATTTCTTCCTCCAATTGCCTCCGGATGAACGTCGCGAGGCCCTTGGCGTGGCTGCTGCATCATCCGGCCGCCCCATACACTTGCTGGACAACGACGTTTGGGTAGTCTGGGTTCTTGAAGTGCTCTTCCAAGCGCCATTTGCCACTCACCTCGTCTTCAAGGGCGGCTCCTCGCTCTCCAAGGGGTACCAGCTCATCCGGCGATTCTATGAGGATGTTGATCTGACATACGATATCCGGGGGCTCGCGCCGGACTTGGTTGGCGGGGACGCCGAACCGCTGCCCCCAAACCGGCAGCCAGGAGAAGCGCAGGACGAAAGAGATCCGTACGCGTCTGCCGCGGTGGATTAACGATCAGGTCGTGCCCCTGATCAGTCGCGCGTTATCAGGGCAGAGACTGTCAGCCAGACTTTCGACTGAAGGCGAAAAGTATTCATCGAGTATGAGCCGGTTGCTAAGGGATCAGGGTACACGCGGCCAATGGTGATGCTCGAATTCTGGCGCGCGCTCTACCGGCGAACCGTGCGAGATGCGCCCTATACGCTGCGATGCCGCGCACCACTTGCCAGGAGTCGTGTTTCCGGCAGCGAATCGCGCGTCATGCGGAAAAAAGGCAGCCGGGAGGATATTTACCGGGTGTCGGCGAGACTTATCCGGCTCGGCTTGCTCTGATCCGCGGGACGTGACAGTATAGACTGAACTGCTCCGAGGAAGGAAGGAAAGGCTGCTCTCATGACCAATCTCAAACCCGTGGACGTCGCCATCATCGGCGGTGGCTGGACCGGCCTCTTGT
>JALYJH010000138.1 GCA_030775415.1 Acidobacteriota bacterium
TCGCGGGCGACGGCGGGCGCATTGTAAATATCAGTTCGTTAGGCGGCCTGCGCCCGTGGCGCGACCACGCTCATTACTGCGCCTCGAAAGCTGGAGTCATCATGTTGACCCGCGCCTTGGCGAAAGCCTTCGCCCCGAAGGTCACGGTAAATTCCGTCGCCCCCGGCGTGATTCCCTTCGGCGAACACGATGAGCGCATCGAGCGATTAATTTGTAAAACTCCGGTACAACGCGCGGGTACGGCGGAGGAAATCGCGGACGCCGTTATTTATTTTCTTAGCGCAACGAATTTCGTCACCGGACAAGTGCTGGCGGTCGACGGCGGCCTGAGCCAGCAATAGGCCCTTTTCGTGCATCTATAAAGGTTATGCACGAATTACATCGAAAAGCCGCCGAAGAGCACGAATTAGCCGCAAAAGCGCATCGTACCGCAGCCGAAGACAACGAAAAAGGCGAAAAGTCCAAACGCATTAATATGCCTGCGCGCTGTGAGAACGGATCACATTGCGAAAATCACCAGCGTGCCGCGGAATTGCATGACTGCGCCGCTTACGCCCATCGCAGCGCCGCCGAACAGCCCAAAAAGCAGGATCCTTTGACTAGCCAGCAAAGATCCAGCCAGGCACGGGAACATTCGCGCAGCGCCTTTGAACGCTCGGTGCAAGCTGAAGAGGCGGATGTGACGGATGCAGCACATCCCCGCGTCAGCAACTAGCCCCGTGACCGCCCTTGGGCATGTGACCACATATCGTTACCGGGCGGTGGATGCCCGATGATGATGCTTTAAAAAGCCGCCTGAAAAGTGGCGCAACCCGTGCACTCAATTCAGTATGCGCGATCCAACCGCTGATTTTGCCAACTACGATGTAGTGACGGAAGTACGGCGCGAAGCCGCCCTGCTCAAGACCGGAGCCCTGCAAAACGCGATCTTCAACAGCGCCAACTTCTCCAGCATCGCTACCGACGAAAAGGGCGTCATTCAGTTATTTAACGTAGGCGCCGAGCGCATGCTGGGCTACATGGCAAGCGAGGTGGTGGACAATATCACTCCAGCCGACATCTCCGATCCGCAGGAAGTGATCGCGCGCGCCAAGGCTTTGAGCCTGGAATTGGCAACACCCATCACGCCAGGCTTCGAGGCGCTGGTTTTCAAAGCTTCGCGCGGCATCGAAGACATTTATGAATTGACCTATATTCGCAAAGATGGCAGCCGTTTCCCGGCCGTCGTTTCGGTGACGGCGCTGCGCGACGATCATGGCGGAATCATCGGCTACCTGCTGATCGGCACCGACAACACGGCGCGCAAGCAGGCCGAAGAAGCGCTGCGCAAGGCCGGCGCCCTGCAAAGCGCGATTTTTAACAGCGAGAATTTCTCCAGTATCGCCACCGACGAAAAGGGCGTGATTCAACTTTTCAACGTCGGTGCCGAACGCATGCTGGGATATACGGCGGCCGAGGTAGTGGACAAGATCACGCCCGCCGATATATCCGATCCCTTGGAAGTGATCGCGCGCGCCAAGGCACTCAGCCATGAGCTGGCCGCGCCCATTACGCCAGGTTTTGAAGCGCTGGCGTTTAAAGCCTCGCGCGGTATCGAAGACATTTATGAGCTGACCTATATCCGTAAAGACGGGAGCCGCTTTCCTGCCGTGGTTTCGGTGACGGCGCTGCGCGATGACGGCGGCGGGATCATCGGCTACCTGTTGATCGGCACCGACAACACCGCGCGCAAACAAGTGGAGGCCGAGCAAAAGCTGCTCGACCAGCGCCTGCGAGATCAGCAGTTCTACACGCGTTCCCTGATTGAATCGAACATCGACGCGCTGATGACCACCGATCCGGCGGGCATCATTACCGACGTGAATAAGCAAATGGAATTGCTCACCGGCTGCACGCGCGATGAACTGATCGGTGCTCCTTTCAAGAATTACTTTACCGATCCCGACCGCGCCGAGGCCGGAATCAAACGCGTGCTGAGCGGCAGTAAAGTTACCGACTACGAGCTAACGGCGCGTGCCCGCGACGGAAAGGAAACCGTGGTTTCCTACAACGCCACCACTTTCCATGACCGCGATCGCAAGCTGCAAGGCGTCTTCGCGGCGGCGCGCGACGTCACGGAACGCAAGCGCTTCGAACGCGCGCTGCAGGAGAACAATATCGAGCTGGAGCGCGCCAAGGCGGCGTCGGAAAAGGCCAACCTCGCGAAGTCCGATTTTCTTTCCAGCATGAGCCATGAGCTGCGTTCGCCGCTGAATGCAATCCTGGGATTCGCCCAGCTCATCAGCTCGGAATTGCCGCCGCCCACCGCCTCGCAAAGCGCCAGTGTCGATCAGATTCTGCACGCAGGCTGGTATTTGCTCGAATTGATCAACGAAATTCTGGACCTGGCGCAAATCGAATCGGGTAAGCTGGCGTTGTCGATCGAGCCCACGTCGCTGGCCGAAGTGATGGCGGAATGCGAGGCCATGATTGAGCCGCAGGGCCAAAAACGCGGAATCAGCATGATGTTTCCTGATTTCGATACGCCCTGTTTCGTGGACGCCGATCGCACGCGTGTCAAACAGGTGCTGATCAATCTGCTTTCGAACGCCATTAAATATAACCGGCCCAACGGCACCGTGGCTGTCGATTGCGCCAGGATCACGCCGGAACGCATTCGCATCAGCGTGCGCGATAGCGGCGCTGGTTTGCCCCCCGACATGCTGCAGCAATTGTTCCAGCCTTTCAATCGGCTGGGCCAGGAAAATAGCACTGAGGAGGGCACCGGTATCGGCTTGGTGATGAGCAAGCGCCTGGTGGAAATGATGGGGGGATTGATCGGCGTCGAGAGCACGGTGGGCGCGGGCAGCGTGTTCTGGTTCGAGCTTCAAGCGGCCGTGGCGCCGCACTTAACGATGGATCCCACGGCCTCGACGGCGGTGACCGAGATGGTGGTGGCGCAGGGAGCGCCGCTGCGCACATTACTGTACGTTGAGGACAACCCGGCAAATTTAATGCTAATCGAACAACTGATCGCCCGCCGCCCCGACATGCGCCTGCTCAGCGCGCGCGACGCTACGCTGGGAATCAGCCTGGCGCGCGAAAAACAGCCGGAAGTGATTCTGATGGACATCAATCTTCCCGGCATCAGCGGCATCGAGGCGCTGAAGATTCTACGCGGCGATCCCGCCACCGCCCACATTCCGGTAGTCGCGCTGAGCGCCAATGCCATGCCGCGCGACGTCGAAAGAGGCCTGCAGGTGGGCTTTTTCCGCTATCTAACGAAACCCATCAAAGTGGATGAATTCATGGAAACGTTGGAAGTAGCGCTGAAACATGCGGCGACAGTAATTCCCGGCGAGCAATGGTCAGCACCAGCGACATCCTGAACGCCAGAATTCTGGTGGTCGACGACAAGCCCGCCAATGTGCAATTGATAGAGCGCATGCTGCTGGGCGCCGGCTATAGCGCCGTCGACTCCACCACCGATCCGCGCGCGGTGTGCGAGCTGCACCGGCGCAACGGCTACAGCCTGATTCTGCTGGATCTGCAAATGCCCGGCATGGACGGCTTTCAGGTAATGGAAGGCCTGAAAGAAATCGAAGGGGAGGGCTATTTGCCGGTGCTGGTGATCACCGCGCAGCCGGCTCACAAATTACGCGCGCTCGAAGCCGGGGCCAAGGATTTCGTCAGCAAGCCATTCGATCTGGCCGAGCTGCGAGCGCGGGTTCGCAACATTTTAGAAGTTCGCCTGCTGCACGCCACGGCGCGCGAGCACGGCCGTGTCCTCGAGGAAACAGTACGCGAGCTGGAGGCCAGCCGCGAGTTGCTGCGGAAAAAGAGCGAAGAGGAGTTGGGCCTCGCGCAGCAGACCCAGGAAAGCCTTCTCCCGCGCTGTTTGCCGCAGCCGGAAAATTTCCGTGTTCACGCTTTCAACAATCCGACGCGCTACGTAGGCGGGGATTTCTACGATTTCCTGCCGTTGGGCTCGGGCGAATGGATGGGAGTGCTGGCGGATGTATCGGGCAAAGGCATGTCCGCGGCGCTGTTGAGCTCCATGGTGCTGGGCGCTCTCAGCATGGAATTCCACGCCGGGACCCAGGCCGAGGAAGTGCTGAGCCGGGTAAACCGTTTGCTGCTCGAAAAATCGCTGCCGTTCCAGTTCGTAACCCTCTTTCTATTTGTATTGGGAGCGGACGGCGCGGGGCGATTCATCAGCGCGGGACATAACATCGCGTATTTATTCCGCGCGGCCACGAAGCAGATTGAAGCTTTGGGTCCCGAAGCCTTCGCTCTCGGGATGTTCGCGGACGTGTGCTATCCGGCACGTCCCCTACAACTCGCCGCCGGCGATATTCTAGTGATCTATTCCGACGGCCTTACCGATGCCGAGAACCGGCAGGAAGAAATGTTCGGCGAAGAACGCTTGCTGCAACTGATACGCGAGGCAGCGCCGGCGGGTATCCAGGCGCTGGAGAACAAGCTGCTGCATGCCATAAACGACTTCACGGAAGGTACGCCGCAAACGGATGACATCACCTTCGTGATGGTCGAAAAAACCGCCGGCTAGCCGTTGGCCCTTTCCGCCACCAGCATCGATTCCATGATTTGATCCGAGACCTGTTTCACACCCGCGGGCGAGTGCGTCAGGAATAACGTATTGGTCTTGTCGCTCTCGCCGATGGCTTTCAAAGTGTCGAAATATTGCGTCACCATCACCAGCTGCATGACTTCCTTCGCGGACGCGCCTTCCACCACTTTCTGGAATTGCTCGATCGAAACCTGCAGACCTTCGATGATGGCTTTTCTCTGGTTTGCGATGCCCTGGCCTTGAAGGGCGGTGCTTTCGGCTTGGGCTTCCGCTTTTTTTACCACCAGGATCTTTTCTGCTTCGCCGCGTGCGTTGGCGGCCACCTGCTCGCGTTGGGCGGCATTTATATCGTTCATGGCGGATTTCACTTTGGCGTCCGGAACGATATCGGTGACCAGCACATTGACGATTTCGTAGCCAAAGCCGGCCATGTCGGCGTCGAGCTCCTGTTTCACGGCGGCGGCAATGCTTGACTGGCTGGCGAACACTTCATCCAGCGTCATGCCGGGCACGTGACCCAGAATGACTTGCTCGACATACGACTTGATTTGCGCCACCGGGTCAGCCAGCTTGTAATAAGCATCGAAGACTTTCTCGGGCCGCACGCGGTTCTGCACGGAAATGGGAATGGTGACAAAGACGTTGTCCTTGGTTTTGGTTTCCATGGTTAAGGTGATTTGGATCACGCGCAGGCTGACGCGTCCGGCCACGGTATCGAAAAAAGGAGATTTCCAGTTCAGCCCGGCTTCGGCGATACGCAAAAATTTGCCGAAGCGCGTGATCACCGCGACCTCGGCCGTGTTCACGGTAAAGAAGCTTCCAAAGATCACGTACAGCCCGATAAAAGCCACGATCGCCAACAAAATCAGAGATAATTGCGCCACGAAATCCTCCTCCTGTGTTTAACCGAGTATATAGGAATCGCCGTTCGCACTTCGCAGGAGTGTTCTCCGCGGCCGTAGCGGCATTTCGGGCCAATTTATAATGTCTGGTTCAGAATGGTCTCGGCCTGTTCCTTGCGAAAGGCGGCGAGTTTTTCTTCGAGATCGGGGCGCTGGAGGGCCAGAATGGCGACAGCCAGAAGGGCGGCATTGATCGCGCCGGCTTTGCCGATGGCCAAGGTGCCGACGGGGATTCCGGCGGGCATTTGGACGGTGGAGAGCAGGGAATCCATTCCGCGCAACATCTGGCTTTCCATGGGGACGCCGAGGACCGGCAGAAGAGTATGAGCCGCCAGGACCCCGGCTAGGTGCGCGGCCCCGCCGGCCGCGGCGATAACCACTTTCATTCCGCGGGCGCTGGCGTCGGACGCGAATTCAGTAGCGGCTTGCGGCGTGCGGTGCGCGGAGAGCACGCGGCTTTCATGAGGGACGCCGAAGCGGGTGAGGGTTTCGCTCGCGTTCTTCATGGTTTCCCAATCGGACTTGCTGCCCATGACGACGGCGACGAGAGGTGATGAAGGGTTCATAGAATTTTCCATTTTTATGCCAGACGTTTTTTGAGTTCGTTGTCGACGGCGTCCATGAAGGCTTCGGTAGTCAAGTAAGGGTGATCGGAGCGGATCAGGACGGCCAGATCCTTGGTCATCTTGCCCGATTCCACTACGTCCACGCAGACCTTCTCGAGGGTTTGAGCGAACTTCACCACCTCGGGAGTCTGATCCATATTGCCGCGGTATTGCAGGCCGCGGGTCCAGGCGTAGATGGATGCGATGGGATTGGTGGACGTCGGCTTACCTTGCTGGTGCAGGCGGTAGTGGCGGGTTACGGTGCCGTGGGCGGCTTCGGACTCGATGGTTTTGCCGTCCGGGGACATCAGCACCGAGGTCATCAGGCCTAGCGATCCGTAGCCTTGTGCCAGCGTGTCGGATTGCACGTCGCCATCGTAGTTTTTGCAAGCCCACAAATAACCGCCGGTCCACTTGAGGCTGGCGGCGACCATATCGTCGATCAGGCGATGCTCGTAGGTCAAGCCGGCGGCGTCAAAACGGGGCTTGAATTCGCGCTCAAAAATTTCATGGAAAAGATTTTTGAAACGGCCATCGTAGACTTTCAGGATCGTATTTTTGGTGGACAGATAAACCGGGTAGCGGCGGTCGAGCGCGTACGTGAAGCAGGCGCGGGCGAAGCCGGCAATGGAATTGTCCAGATTGAACATGCCCAGGACGACGCCCGGGCCGGGGGCTTTGATGATTTCACGCTCGATGGGAGCGCTCCCGTCATCAGGCGTCCAGGTAAGCTTGAGCGATCCGGCGGACGGGAATTGGAAATCCGTGGCGCGGTATTGATCGCCGAAACCGTGGCGCGCGACGACCACCGGCTTGTCCCAATGCGGCACGATGCGCGGGACGTTTTTGCAAATAATGGGCTCGCGAAAAATAG